>CAKQHU010000037.1 GCA_934234275.1 uncultured Phascolarctobacterium sp. | reverse complement strand
AGCGAGGTCTGGACAGGTGAATTTTATGAAAAGCCGATATAATCCTTTGCTTTTGGCAGTAATCGTAATCGGTCTGGTTTGCGCCTTATGGCTGAACGTTGTCCGTCACGATGTCGAACAAAAAAACAATACTGTAGAAATGGCTATGGAGTACGAGGGCTTACGTAAGCTGGCTGCTTTGCAGGGCCTGCCGGAGGAGGATGTACTGCGTCAGTTTAAGGATGCAGGCATCAACTCGCTGATGATTTTTGATACTACGCTGGAGCGTTTGACTAACAACGGCGAAATCCAGACGGTAACCGGCGGTGAGCTGCGTCAGGCAGCTGCGCTTGGTTCCGGTATGGGTGTTTTTGCTAATGTAGGCGCCGGCGATGTTGAAGAAAATGCTGCTTACGTTGCTGCTACTGACAAGCAGTCTGTCTTAGATGATGTAGAGCAGGATTTGTGCCTGCGCTACGGTGCTGACCGTGTAAAGGTTGTAAGTGAAAATCCGCGTATTATCAAAATCAAGGGTAGCACCACACCTCTGCCTGAGGGCAAATACGATGAGCCTCAGGGACTGTTGCAGGCTCCTTTAGGCTTGCCGGTGCAGGATATGCGTAAGGTTGCTGCTTTGGGCTTCAAAATTATCGTACGTCCGCAAAATTATGTGGATGTAACGGATGAGCAGATTGACGGCATTTTTGCCCGCATTAAGGAAGCCGGTGTACCTGTTGACGCTTTGATGCCCTGTGGTACCGAGGTTGTTGGCTATCCTAATAAAATGAAGCATTTGGGCGAGCGCATGCAGGAAAACAATATGACGCTTGTAATGCTGGAGCATTACACCCAGCTGCAGTTTGCTAAAATCGACGGACTGTTGCCTTTGGCTGAGTTCAATGACTACAAGGCTGCCCGTTCCTATGTTATCGACCCGACCGAGCAGAAGAAAATCAGCGTGGGCGAGGCTCTGCGCCGTTGGGCGCTGACGGACGAGGAGCGCAATATCCGTGTGAACTATATCCGTCCCTTCCTGATGCCTGAGGGTGGTCAGGATATTATGAAGACTAACCTGAAATATGTGCGTGATATCAAGGCTAGCGTTGAAGCGCGTGGCTACACTATCGGTGAAGCAGGTGTTTTCAGCGCCGAAAACAAAGATGGCTTTGCACCGTACTTCCCCGCTAAGGTAAGCTTTATTCCTATTGTATTGGCGATTGCCGCCGGTGTAGTGCTGTATCTTGCGTTGCTCTTTAACCTGGGTGGTAAGCAGCAAATAGCACTGTGGGCTGTTTTTTCTGCCGGAGCTCTGGCACTGCTGTTTATCGGCCGCGGCCTGTTTACGCGTCAGCTGCTGGCTTTGGCGGCAGCAAGTGTTTTCCCGGTGCTTTCGATGAATGTTATTTTTAACATTTGGGATAAAAATACGAGTGATAAGCACAGCCTGCTTGCTATTTGCTGGAACGGTATCTGGCAGCTGGCGTTGGCTATTGCTTTGTCTTTGGTAGGTGCAGCCTTCCTGTCCGCTATTTTGACAGACAGCCGTTTCCTGTTGGAGATTGATATCTACCGCGGCGTAAAATTAACCTTTATTCTGCCGGTTATGCTGACAGCTGTTCTCTTTATGAAACGCTATGACCTGCTGCAGGTTGTGGGCAAGGGTTTGAAAACTCTGTGGGAGCGACTGAACGGTCTGCTGGATACAGGGATTACCTTCCGCCATGTAGCAGTGCTTGCGGTGCTGCTGTTTATTGCTTATTATTTTGTCGGACGCAGCGGTCATACCGGTGGTGTGCCTGTACCGGCAATTGAATTGAAGATGCGTGCTTTCTTAGAGCAACTGATGTATGCACGTCCGCGCGAAAAAGAATTTATGATCGGTCACCCGGCATTTTTCGTGGCAGTGCTTGCTGTTTACCGTTGCGCACCGCGTTGGTGGCAGTTTGTACTGACCTGTGCTGCCGTTATCGGACAGGGCAGCCTGGTGCAGACCTTCTGTCATATGCGTACACCGGTTGTTATGAGCTTTGTACGTGCTCTCGACGGCTATGCTGTTGGCGTTGTATTCGGCGTAATCGCTGTACTGGTGCTTGGCATGCTGTTACCCTTAGTTGTTAAGTTTAAAAGGAGATACCTTGAAGAATGAGTAAGATCGTGATTTCCGGATACTATGGATTTGCTAATGCCGGAGATGAAGCTATGCTGACCGCGATCATTAAGGCTTTGCGCAGTACGGAAAAGACCGTGGAGCTGACGGTTATCTCAGGCAATCCGCCCGCTACTGCCGCAAGACACAAGGTGAATTCTCTTCATCGTTTCAGCTTTTGCAAAATTTTTGCTGCCCTCATGGACTGCGACCTGCTGCTCAGTGGCGGTGGCAGTCTGCTGCAGGACGTTACCAGCAAGCGCAGTCTGTTATATTATCTGTTTATCCTGGCTTTGGGCCTGCTGCTCAAAAAAAAGGTTATGCTTTTCGGTCAGGGTATAGGACCTATCCATAATAGACTTATGCGCAGGCTGACTAAATTTATCTGCAGCCGGGTAGATTTAATTACCGTGCGTGACCAGGATTCTTTATATGAACTGCGTCGCATCGGTGTACCGGCGGAAAAGGTGCAGCTGACAGCCGATTCTGTGCTGACCTTGCCGCAGGAGAGTAAGGAAAAAGGACTCGAGCTGCTGCAGCAGTTTGGCATTCCCAAAGATAAAATGCTGATAGCCATAAGTGTACGTAAGTGGCAGGAGGATGATAAGTACCTGCTGGAGTTGGCTAAAGCTGCGGATATTCTGGCCAAGGAATATAAGGCACATATTGTGCTGCTGCCGCTGCAATATCCTGTGGATGTGGCAGCCTGCAACAGATTACAGCACTTTATGAGGCGCAAAGCAGATAGTACTGTTTTGGAAACCGGCTGTGATACCGAGCAGTTTTTGTCACTGATGGGTAACTTTAATCTGCTTATCGGTATGCGTCTGCATGCGCTTATTTTTGCTGCAGTTATGGAGCTGCCTTTTGTGGCTGTATCCTATGACCCCAAAATTGACGGCTTTGTCAAAGACATTAACGGCATCAGCGCAGGAGCTGTGGAAACACTGCAGGCTGCGCAGGTAGTTGCGTCTGCGCGTAAGGCGCTGGCCTCTGCCAATGCTGCTCATGGACTTTTGGATACATTGAGAGCGAAAGCTTTTTTAAATGCAAAGGAAGCCTTTGATTTATTAAATTGAGAGGAGATTGAAGGTAGTGCTGAAAATGACTGATGTAAGCAAGGTATATCCCGGTGGGTCTGTTGCCTTGCAGAACGTCGATATTCATATTGAACCAGGCGAATTCGTCTTTGTTGTAGGACCTAGCGGCGCTGGTAAGTCTACCTTTATCAAAATGCTGTTCCGTGAGGTTCTGCCGACCACGGGCAGCATTTTTGTTAATGGCGTGGATATTTTATCGCTGACACCCAATGAGATTCCTTATATGAGACGTCAGCTGGGCATAATTTTCCAGGATTACCGCCTGCTTCCGGACCGTACTGTTTATGAAAACGTAGCTTTTGCTATGGAGGTAATTGAAACACCGCGCCGCAAGATAAAGCGCAGAGTGTTGAACGTATTGGATCTTGTAGGCCTGCGTCACCGTGCTGATGCTTATCCTAATGAGCTGAGCGGCGGCGAGCAGCAGCGTATCGCTATTGCCCGTGCTATTGTTAACGATCCTATTATGGTAATTGCCGACGAGCCTACTGGTAACCTGGACCCGGAAACAAGCTGGGATATTATGGAAATCTTTAAGGAAATTAATGCTGAAGGAACTACGATTGTTATGGCAACTCACGATAAAGAAATAGTTGATGCCATGGGCAAGCGCGTTATAGCCATAGAGGACGGGCATATCGTACGTGATGAAGCAAGCGGGGTATATGGCTATGAGCTTTAGTACAAAAGAATATTTTGTTAAGGAAACCTATAAATCTATCAGGCGTAACGGCTTTATGAGCTTTGCTTCTATTTCGACTGTTGCGGTTTCGCTGTTAGTGCTGGGAATGTTTCTGCTGATTTTTCTCAACACCAACAATTTGGCACAGTATCTGGAAAGTCAGGTACAGGTGTCGGTCTATATGCAGGATAATGCCTCTGCGGAGGAGCTGAAAGCAGTAGAGGCGAAGCTGAAGAAGATGCCCGGCGTAGTCAAGGTAACGCCGGTAAGCAAGCAGCAGGCTCTGGCACGCTTCAAGGAGCGTCTTGGCGATCAGGAGCAGCTGCTCAACAGCTTGGGTAAGGACAATCCTTTCCCAAATTCCTTTGAGGTGCAGGTGGATAGTCCCGAGCGCATCAAAGTTATCACGCCTTCTATCGGACAGCTGCCTAAGGTAGAAACAGCTAAATTCGGTCAGGAGGTTGTGGAGCACCTGTTTTCTCTGACCAAAATATTGCGCTTCGGCGGCATTGTGCTGGTTATATTTTTAGCTATGGCAACGCTGTTTATTATTTCCAATACTATCCGTCTGACGGTTTTTGCCCGTCGTAAGGAAGTTGTTATTATGAAATATGTAGGTGCAACCGACTGGTTTATCCGTTGGCCGTTTTTGCTGGAGGGTATGACCTTAGGCTTTTTCGGCGCCGTGATTGCATCTGTCTGCATTAACAGCCTTTATGCCGGCCTGCTGGAAAGAATCCATGCTACTCTGGCCTTTCTGCCGTTGCTGCCCACATCTCCCTTATTGTTTTATGTAACAATATTTTTGCTGGCGGCAGGTACCGGTATCGGTGCTTTAGGCAGCTATATCTCCTTGCGTAAGTTCTTGCGCGTTTAAGGGAGGCAGAAGTGATGGAGAAAAAGAAGCTGGGCGGTTTGCTGCTGGCATTATGGCTGGCGGTGCTGCCGCTTTACGGAGCCATGTGCTTTGCCGATACTGCTGATGACAAGCGTGCCGAGCTGAATGATGTTCGTCAGCGTATGGAGCGGATGCAGACCCGCAAGGAGCAGGCGCGCAGGAAGGCTGAAAGCGCCAGCGCGGAGCTTAGTGAGGTTATGGGCAGTCTTAACGAGCTGCAGGCACAGGCCAATAATCTGCAGAAAAAAAGCGATGCTTTGCAGGGAAAAATAAATGATAACCAGGCTAAGCTGGAGAAAAAGCAACAGGAAATGCAGGAGCGGATGCTGATTTACCGCAAGCGGTTGCGTGATATTTATATCAACGGTCAGATCAATTATCTGGATGTGCTTTTGGGTGCCAAGGATTTCAGTGATTTTTCCTCGCGCATGTATTTGCTGCAAAAAATCATCAGCCGCGACCTGGAGCTGTTGGAAAAGCTGAAGCAGGATGCTGCGGAAATCAACAGCCGTAAGGAGCAGCTGGCAGCTGAAATGAAGGAAATCAAGGCTACCCAGACAGAGCTGGAAGCAAAAAAAGCTAAAGTAAATAAGCTGCGTGAGCAGCGTGCCTATATGCTTTACAAGGCACAGGAGGAAGAGCAGTCCAGCCAGGAGGAATATGAGCGTCTGCTGGCTATTTCGGAAAACATCGCCTCTATGCTGCGTAATATGGAAAACGCAGGCGGCGGTGCTCCTGCAGGACAAGGCGGTACAGGTCAGTTTATGTGGCCTTGTAACGGTACGATTACCTCCTACTATGGTTGGAGAACGCATCCGATTTTCGGTACAACCAAGTACCATAGCGGCATGGATATTGCTGTTGATTCGGGAACGCCGATTCACGCTGCTGACAGCGGCACGATTGTTTACAGCGGCTGGCTTGGAGGCTACGGCAACTGCGTAATGATTGACCATGGCGGCGGTCTGGTAACGCTTTATGCACATAATTCGGCGTTAAATGTTGGTGAGGGGCAATATGTAAGCAAGGGCACGGTAGTTGCCTATGCAGGCAGTACCGGTTATTCTACCGGACCGCACTGTCACTTTGAAGTGCGTCTGCATGGCGAGCTTACGGAGCCGTTAAATTATTTACCGTGACAGATATAAACGGAGGCAGGAAAAGTGTTTAGAAAAAGAAGATGGCAGCTTGCAGCCTGCTGCCTGCTTACAGCGTTGCTGACTACCGCAGCGGTAGTGGGAACAGAAGCTGTGCTGTTAAACAGGTTGACAGGCAGTGCCTCTGAATCGGTGCGTTTTTTGCGCACTATGAATCTTTTAAAGCGTAACTATAATGGCGAGGTAGATAATCACCAGCTGTTTGACGGCGCAATAAAAGGTATGGTAGAAGCTGCAGGCGATCCTTACACAGTCTATCTTAACAGTAAGGATTTTCAGCAGCTGAGTGAAATGACAGGGGGCAGCTTTGGCGGTATCGGTATTGTTTTTGGCAAACGTGGCAATGACTATGTAGTTATTTCTGCTTTGGAGGATAATCCCGGCGCGAAGGCAGGTATTAAGAGCGGCGATATTATTACTGCGATTGACGGTAAGCCGACGCGTGATATGAACATGGAGCAGGTAGCCAACAAAATCCGCGGTAAGCATGGCACCGTCGTCAAGCTGGAGCTCAAGGGCAAGGATGGCAAGCTGCGCACTGTAAGTGTTGAGCGTGCCGAAATCAAAAATCCGTCTGTCGGCGGTCAGCTTTTGCCTGATACCAAAATCGGTTATATCAGAATAGCCGTATTCAATGAAAATACCGGCGATGACTTTGCCAAAAAATTTGCAGAGCTGGAAAAGCAGGGCATGCAGGCCCTGGTGCTTGATCTGCGCGGCAATCCCGGCGGTGTTTTTGACGCAGGCGTTGCCGTTGCCGGTATGCTGGTGCCCAAGGGACCGATTGTTTCTGTTGTAGATAAAAATGGCAACAAGTATGAAGAAACATCCAGTCTGGAGAAGGTAAAATATCCTTTGGCTGTGCTTGTTGACCATGGCAGTGCCAGTGCTGCGGAAATTGTTGCCGGTGCGATTAAGGATACTAAAAGCGGTAAGCTTTTCGGTACCAAAACCTTCGGTAAGGGCAGTGTGCAGTCAGTATACCGCTTGGATAGCAATACGGCAGTGAAAATTACGGTAGCCAAATATTATACACCGTCCGGCGTTTCTATTCATAATGTAGGTATTGAGCCTGATGTGAAGGTAGAGCTGCCGGAGGATGCTACTGTTGATGTTCAGCTGAAGGCAGCGGAGGACTATCTGCTGCAGCAGCTGCAGTAAGGAGGTACGAAAATGTTATTTATCTGTTACCCTAAATGTTCTACCTGCAAAAAGGCAGAGCAGTATCTGCAGGCTAAAGGCCTGAGCTTTACTGTGCGTGATATCAAAACCGATAATCCGACAGCTGACGAGCTGCGTACCTGGTATGCAGCCAGCGGCTTGCCGCTGAAACGCTTCTTCAATACAAGCGGCATTTTGTATAAGCAGATGGGACTGAAGGATAAGCTACCGATAATGAGCGAGGACGAGCAGCTGGAGCTGCTTGCAAGCGATGGTATGCTTGTCAAACGTCCGCTGGTAATTTATGACGGCGGCGTGCTGGTTGGCTTTAAGCAGGCTGAATATGACGAAAAGCTCTGATATATTAATTAAAAAATAACTTAGGAAAAACAGGCAGAACTTATGCGACAGGTCTGTCTGTTTTTTCTGTTTAGAAAGTACAGCTTACTTTACCGTCACGGAAACGGCAAATGTGCTAAAATATATTTAGAATTATTTTTAGGGAGGAGTTTAATGAAAAAGTTGTTATGCATATTATGCAGTTTATTGATAGTACTGTTTGCGGCAACAGGCTTTGCGGCAGCTGGGGAAAAAAGGGTTGTATTAGGTATTGAACGCATTGATGAGCCTTTTGCTAAGCAGCTGCTTGCAGGGAAAAGGCTGGGACTGTTTACTAATCAGTCCGGCGTGGACAGCAAGCTTCGCAGCAGCACAAAGCTGCTGCAGAAGAGCTATAATCTGACAGCACTGTTTGTGCCTGAGCATGGATTGTTCGGCGCTGTGGCGGCAGGCGAAACCTTTGAGAGTCACACCTATAAGGATATACCTGTACACAGCCTTTATGGAGAAAATCGCAGGCCTACGGCAAAAATGCTGGATGAGATTGACACCATGGTGGTTGATATCCAGGACGTCGGCATTCGTCACTATACATATTTTTCTTCGCTTGCTTATATAATGGAAGAATGCGCCAAAGCGAAAAAGCAGGTTGTTGTTTTGGACCGCCCCAATCCTTTAGGCGGTGCTGTGCAGGGACCGGTTCTTAAGCCGGAATATAAAACTTTTATCGGGCTTTACGAGTTGCCGTTGCGTCATGGCCTGACTATCGGTGAATTTGCAAGCTATATCAACGCTACGCAGCATATCGGCTGTGAGCTGGCGGTGGTGCCTATGAAGGGATGGTCGCGCAGAGAGCTGTGGCAGGATACAGGCCTGCCATGGGTGCAGACATCGCCGCTGATTCCTACGGCGGCAACAGCGTTCATGTATGGCGTTACCGGTGTAAGCGGTGACAGTAATCTTTCCGTTGGCGTCGGGACAGCCAAACCGTTTTATTTTCTGGGAGCACCTTTTGCTGATGCGGATGCCGTAAAGGCAGCCTTAGATGAAAAGCAGCTTGCAGGCGTAGCTTTTAGAGCAGCGCGCTTTACACCGCGTTACGGCACCTACAGCGGTGAGCTGGTGCAGGGCGTAGAAATTTATCTTACGGATTTACGTAAGGTTAATCTGCCTGAGCTGGATTATATTTTGTTTACTACATTTAAAGAATTATATCCGGAGCAGGTAAAAACGCCGGAGCGCGGTTATGGCAGCAAAGGCTATAAGCTGGATATTGCGCTTGGAGAAAGCAGCTTGCGTGAAGGTGAAGCGCCAAAAACAGCTTTTGCGCGTTGGCATCAGGAGTGCGCGGCCTTTGAGCAGCAGGTAAAGCCTTATCTGCTGTACAAGTAAAGCTGCAGAGAAATTAACATTTTTGTTGCATTTTCTGGCAGGATAATAACGCCGTAGGCAAGAATAAATTAATATAGCGTAACAGCCTAAAATTTTATTTTATTAACGATAAGGAGCTGACATATAATGAATGCAGAATTACAGGCATTAAAGGAACGCAGAAGCGTGCGCAAATATAAGGCAGATATGGTACCGCAGGAGCTGATTGACCAGGTTATCGATGCCGGGCTTTATGCTGCCAGCGGTCATGGTGAGCAGGATTCAATTATTGTTGCGGTTACGAATAAAGAGGTGCGAGACAAGCTGTCGCAGATGAACCGTGCTATCATGGGTACGAAGAGTGATACGTTTTATGGTGCGCCTGTTGTTTTGATTGTACTGGCGCCGAAGAGCAACAAAAATGCTATTTATGACGCAAGCCTTATCATGGGCAACCTGATGCAGGCAGCTCATGCTGTTGGACTTGGCAGCTGCTGGATTAATCGCGCTAAGGAAGAGTTTGCTTCCGAAGAAGGCAAACAGCTACTGAAGGAATGGGGCGTTGAGGGAGAGTATGAGGGCGTAGGCCACTGCATCCTCGGTTATACTGACGGACCTGTTCCACAGGCTGCTCCGCGTAAAGCGAACCGTGTATTTTACGTAAAATAAAAGCGTCCTTAACGAAAGGGGGAAGAGGAATGCTGAAAAAAACTGTTCTTTGCTTAAGTCTGCTGCTGGTTGCTGCATTTCCCTGTATCGCGGGAGCTGCTACTCCTATCAACAGCGCAGGCTACTATAAAAATATCAAGCTGTGCGGTAAAGTAAAAATTGTTGACAGCTTTCCTGATATTAAGGTAAAGGTTGTCGACAGCTTCCCTGATTTAAAAGTAAAGGTTGTCCAAAGCTTTCCCAATAATATAGGCGAGTGGCAATTTGTAGAGTACGGTGAAGATTTCAGAGTTCAGTTTGTTGATAGTTTTCCGGATATAAAAATCAAATACGTTTCTTCCTTCCCGGGCGTGGCAAAATAATATACATATGAGCTGTCAGAAGTGTTGGCAGCTCTTTTTTTATGCGATATTTAAGGTGAAAGCTCTGTTGAAAAAGTACTCCTTGGGTGTACTTTATGTATGAAGAAACAGTCAATGAAACACTTGGCTACGTGTAAAGAAAGAAGCGCATTAACACGGCAGAAAGCGCTACTAATTTTTTTAAAAAAGTTGCTAAAAAGTGTTGACAGGCTGTGCATGAGATGTTACAATATACAAGTATCGCGGGAGAGCTATGCGCTCGATGAAGGAGGTAACATGATGGCACTT
>CAKQHU010000036.1 GCA_934234275.1 uncultured Phascolarctobacterium sp. | reverse complement strand
AGAAAAATTTATCAATAGATTTATTATACAACATCTTGTATTCCTACGTCAAAAAGAAAACGGAACCATCAGTATAAATTATGTGACAGTTCCGTAAACATTTGCTTTTTTCTGCTAAATTTTTTCTTATTTACCTGTGAATTGCGGTGCACGCTTTTCATAGAAGGCAGCAATGCCTTCCTTGCAGTCGTCGGTACCCATCAGCAGCGCTTGGGTAGTTTCTTCGATTGCCAGCACCTCGTCCAGAGTCAGGTCGTGGTCATTAAGATATTTCTTCGTCAGGCTGATAGACAGCGGAGCGCTTGCTGCCAAGCGTGCAGCCATAGCGTAAACCTTATCCTTCAGCTCTTCATCTTCATAGACATCGTTCAGCATGCCAAGCTCCTTGGCAGTTGCAGCGTCAATCAGGTCACCGGTAAACATCAGCTCTTTGGCCTTCAGCACACCGATAGCCTTCGGCAGGAAGTACAAGCCGCCGCAGTCGGGAATCAGGCCAACCTTGGCAAAGCTCTCGCCAAAGCGTGCCTTGGCAGATGCATACACCAGATCGCAGGCCAGCATCAGGTTAACGCCTGCACCGGCAGTAACGCCGTTGATATAAGCAATAACAGGTTTAGGAATAGTAGTCAGGCGTTTGGCAACGTCGCCCACCTTTGCGATAAAATCCTTCTTGGCAGCAACGCCCTCCAAGCCGTTCAGATAGCTAAGATCACCGCCGGCACAAAATGCCTTGCCGTTACCGGTAAGTACGATAGCACGCACCTCAGCGTCGGCAGCAGCCTTGGTAATGGCAGCATGCAGGCCGTCAATAAGCGCGTCATTCATCGAGTTCAAGCTCTTAGGACGGTTCATAGTAATCGTCGCAATATTGTTTTCCACAGCGTATACTACAGCTTCTTCCATGGGGAACACTCCTTTACACATGTAGTTTATATCATTAAGGATATTATAGCATAAAACCATAAAAGCGCCTACTATTTATCTAAAGATTTTAGCTTTTCCTGCTGCCGGCAATTTCTGCATTAAGTAAAGGTGAATGTGGGTGTCAGCAGTCACTGTCGGTGAAAGCTGTCTTGCCTGCTATAAGTTCATTTATGCTTTCTGTAATATCATTACATACTTCGTCCGCAACAATATCCGTCAACAGCTTATGTACTTGCGGCAACAGCTCCTTCAACGGAACACCTGTATTTTTAACCCACACCTCCAATACTGCAACACCCTGTCTTCTGACACGGGCAGAAGGACATTGCACAGCAGCTGATGCTAATTCAGGCTCTCTTCCTACAGGTACTCTGCCAAACTCTGTTAAAATACTTTCCAGCATAGCGTAATACTTAAAGTTTTCATCCCCGAAGTCACAGCCTACAGCTGCACCAGCAGTAATTATGTCAAATGGCAGCTTGTTACAGAAAACCTCAACAACCTTTTCTATATAATCAGGATCCTCCATCAGCCAGAAGCATTTACAGCAGTTTTCTTCAAAGTTCTGTTCAATACAATCAAGCAGCTGATTTTTAAACGGTAGTCCCAACTTCTCAGCAAGCCAAAGTCCATCAGCGTTCTTTATTGCCTCCTGTACTACACCGATATTCTTGGAGTCAAACAGAATAGCTTCAGCCTTTTCCTTAATACTCTTGCCTTCATCCGCCGATAAATCATCACACCACTGAGAAATAAGAAGTACAACCTCTAAATCATCAACAGCCAGCTTCTGCTTAGCCGAATGGTCTAGGAACTGCTGCAAAATCAGCATCCTGTTTTCAATTTGCGAAATACCCGGAACAGGTCCTTCATCCAGCAATCCGTCTATAAGCATTGCAAGCGCATGATATGTCTCATACGACAGCTCTTCCATAGCAAAAACCTTGGCAGCCTCTGCCTTCTTGAACACCGTTAACGCACTGTAGGCAGGCATAAAAATATTTTTCAGTCCTTCGTGCAGAAGCCATTACTTCTTCTCCTCTGTATCAGCCTCTAAATATTCAATTGCGTGAATGCGTCCCCAGTCGCGTACCTTTTGGGCTAAAGCAAATATTTCTTCGTTACCATCATCCCATTTACGCATTACAAAAATAGCAAATAAAGTAAATTCATCGCACTGTCCCAGCAGGCGCACAGCTCCACGGACAGGCTCATCGCAGGGGAACAGCTCCAATATTACCATATCAGCCTTTACAAGCTCTTTATTTTTGGAGGCAAGCAGATTATTTACAGCAAAGCGATAAATATTTCCGGCATCCAACACCTCTTGATTTTCCAAAAGCACCGTATGAATATCGTCTGCCAGCTTAATAGCATAGTTGTTTTGCAAAACAGACTCCAGCAGCGCCTCCGCCGCAGGAAAATCGGCATTGCTCATCAGCTTAAATGCTTCAAGCAAGCGCTCGCTTTCGTCTGCCTCCTTTAGGTCAAGATGATAAATCGCTGTGCCATCCTGCGCTCCGTCTGCAAACATCGGCTTAGCACCATACCTCGGCAGCTTATAATCATCAGGCAGCTTACCATTATAAAATGCATTTTTTATGTTAGAGAATATAGAACTCTCGCTATAATATTCATCATCCTTAGGACCGAATACATCATCAGTAATATCCGTCCAGTCTGATAAATCAGGCTGCTTATCTTCTACGCACAGCTGTTTAAAGAACTGCAACGTCTGCATTTTATTGGGTGAGCAATCCCTTAAAGCATACATTTTATGTGTCGGTAAATGAGAATCAAAGCACACCTCAACCTCGTACGTATGCTCATCAAATTTTTCATCGCTGTTTCTGGCGGTCTGGATATAGTCCAAGCCATTGGTAAAATGTTCACCCAACTCAACAATTAAATGCTCGTATGCCAAATCACGCAGATTCATAAGCACCGGAGTAATTTCCTGATTAAAATACTCCTCAGAAACGGGTTTATCTAAAGAAATTTTTTTATTATATCCCTCAGTAGAGTATTTTCTCTGCTCAACATTAGCATATAACAGAACAGCCCCCTTGACATAGTTGATTTCCTCCAAAGGCATAGAAAGCTCTTCCGGTGCAACAAGCAGGTCAATATGCATTCCCTTAGCCTCTACCTCCAGATGAACATAGTTCAGGCCAGTCATCTGATTAGTACACAATTCCTTGGCGATAACCTTTGCGGAAATAACCGCCGAACCGTCAATATAATCTTCATCATACACGCCATCCTCGCATGGAGCACCAAAATAAACTCCGTTATCATATTCACCACAAGAATCCAGCTCATCAATTTCATCGGTAAAAAACTTACCATCGTTCAATGCAGCATCAGTGTCCGCATAAAAGCGTACTTTCAAAGGCAGTGCATATAGCTGACATTTTATTTCACCACCCTCAGGCAAATAATTAACAAAGGGCGCGTTTACTATACCAACGTACAAATCTAAAGGATTGCCGCCGGTAGCAGAGATTTTTAAAACGCCAAAGCCGTTTGCATCATAACGCAACCAATTTCTCATTTTAAAGCTGCTGTAATGAGGGCTTTCGTACATAATGCCAAAGGCACCTGTATAAATTAAATCATTGCCGTTTCCATCAGTTTCTGACGGTATCCAGATTTTATTAAATTCCGAATCATCAACCACGCTATAGGACAGGCTTAAAATATCAAAATACTTTGCTGTGTTTCGCGGATTATCGCAGATCAGCTTAAATAAATCGTCGCTGTTATTGATATCGTAGCCAACATTTTTTAACAAAGTATAATCATCGCATATCATGGCATTTACCTCCTGTTGATGAAGCAGTTGATTTTACAATACATACGTAAAGATATTTTACATATATGCTTTTATCTCATTAAAGCTATTATAACATAATTTTTAAAACTGTACCTATTATTTATCCTAAAATTTATCTTTTTTTCAGCAAAGACAATGCCGGTTAAATCACCTGTTCCCTCCTGAATCCTGCACATTCATCGCCTTCTAAAAATACTTATAAATTTTTCTAAAAAACCTGTTGACAAATAATTGTTATGCGAGTATAATAGTCTTCGTTGGTTGACTTACCAACCTTAATTCCCCGATAGTTCAGCCGGTAGAACACCTGACTGTTAATCAGGGCGTCGTAGGTTCGAGTCCTACTCGGGGAGCCAAGAAGTTATAGCTTCGAACTTTTAGGAGTTCGGAGCTTTTTGTTTTTCCCGAAATTGATTTATGATATAATAAATACACCACTATAACCAACGAGGTATCTACACTATGACTTTGGAAAATAAATTAGGCATCACCAGCTCCGCTGAGCTGGCAACGCAGGAGGAGCGTTTAAGCAAGAAGCGTGCGTTAGAGCTTTTCGAAAGCGGTATGTTGGACAAGCTGGAGGCAGGCACCTTCAAAACGCTGCAGGCGATTCATAAGCAGCTTTTTATGGATATTTACGATTTTGCAGGCACGGTCCGTTCCGTAAATATTGCCAAAGGCGGGTTCCGCTTTGTTCCGGCCATGTATCTGTTTGATGCACTGAAGCAGATTGAGCGTATGCCGCAAAGCAATTTTGACGAAATCATTGAAAAATATGTTGAAATGAATGTCGCCCACCCTTTCCGTGAGGGCAACGGTCGCAGTACGCGCATCTGGCTTGATCTTATTTTAAAGAAAGAGCTGCAGCTGGTTGTTGATTGGAGCAAGGTTAATAAGGAAGATTATCTTTCCGCTATGGAACGCAGTCCGATTAAGGACCTGGAAATCAAGTTTCTCTTAAAAAATGCCCTGACCGAGCATATTGATGACCGCGAGGTTTATATGAAGGGTATTGATGCAAGCTATATGTATGAGGGCTACGAAGAATTCAAAACGAAGGATTTATAAGCTTCGGCCTGCCAGTTTGCCTCAGTTGTAGCAATGCAGCTGAGGTTTTTTGTTATTCTTTTAACAATCCTTCATCAATCTTCCTTGCATACTAAAAATTTAATTGATATAATAGAAAAAGCTGAAAATTATATAAAAGGAGATTCTGTTTATGACCAACAACCATTCCAAGGGGCGTGCCATCGCACTGCTGCCTATCGCAGTCTTTCTGCTGTTCTTTATAGGCTCAGGCCTGATTACCGGGGATTTTTACAGCATGCCTGCGATTGTAGGCTTCTTAATTGCTTTAATCATAGCCTTCCTGCAAAACAAAAAGCTCAGCTTTGTACAGAAACTGCGTCTTGCTTCTACCGGCGTAGGTGACGAAAACATTCTCACCATGTGCCTCATCTTCCTTGCCGCAGGTGCCTTTTCCGGCGCTGTCCGCGCTGCCGGCGGTGTAGAAAGCACCGTCAACCTTGGCCTTTCCATTCTGCCGGGCAACATGGCGGTAGCAGGCCTCTTCGCCATCGGCTGCTTCATTTCTATTTCTATGGGTACTTCCGTAGGCACAATTACCGCGCTTGCTCCGATTGCTGCGGGCATCAGCGATAAAACCGGCTTCCCGATGGCTATCTGCGCCGGTGCCGTTGTTTGCGGTGCAATGTTCGGTGACAACCTTTCTATTATTTCCGATACCACTATTGCTGCTGTTAAAACTCAGGGCTGCGATATGCGCGACAAGTTCCGCGAGAACTTCAAAATCGTTCTGCCGGCAGCAATCATCACCCTCGGCCTGTTCTACTTTCTGGGCAACACCAACGAATATCAGGTCAACGGCAACCTCGACTACAGTCTGATAAAGGTTCTCCCCTATCTGTTCGTATTAATCGGTGCCGTAAGCGGTGTCAACGTTTTCGTTATTCTGATTATCGGTACTGTGCTCAGTATGCTGGTAGGCCTCGGAACAGGCATGTTCACTGCTACCAAAATGTTTACCCACGTTGGCAACGGCATTATGTCTATGTATGACATCACCGTTATTTCTATCATCGTAGCCTGCATCATCACTCTGATTAAGGAATACGGCGGTATTGATTTCGTGCTGAACTTCATCAAGAGCCGCATCAGCAGCACCAAAGGCGGTGAGCTGGGTATTGCTGCTCTCGCTCTGCTTGTTGATATCTGCACTGCGAACAACACTGTTGCGATTGTTATGGCAGGCCCTATTGCCAAGGATATCAGCGAAGAGTTTGGCGTAACGCCTCGCCGCAGCGCCTCTCTGCTGGATATGTTCAGCTCCATGGGCCAGGGACTTATCCCCTACGGCGCACAGCTTTTGGCGGCAGCAAGCCTCACGGGACTCAACCCCTTCGCCATAATCCCCTACTGCTTCTATCCGCTGCTGATGGGTATCAGCGGACTGATTTTCATTTTTATCAAGAATAAAGACTAAAAAAACAAGCCGTACTGCTATAAATTTACTGTAATAGTAAAAAAAAGCCGTACGGCTTTTTTTATGCTTTAATAGTAACATAACGCCAACACAAAAAGCCTGAGCAAACGCCCAGGCTTTTGTTATAGCTTATTATTTTTCAAACGGGAATTTGTACTGAGTCAGGCCCAACTCATCTCTGAGCTGAATGAATTCCTTCTGAATGGATTCGCCAACCGGTACACCTTTGTCTTTTCTATCCAGCCAAGCCATGTATTCCTTCTCGCCGGCAGTATAGATGCGTTCCTGACCGGGAGCCTTGGTGGAATTGCGCAGACCACGGCAGATATCGCCGGCAGTTTTCTTGAAGGTGTCAACGCCCATGAAGAACGCCGGATTGATAACGAAGAAGAAGTGGCCCAGATGATACATAGCGTTGTTGCCGTTTTCATCCTTGCCGGACAGTGCCTTCATGAAAGGACCGCCTGCCAGTGCAGCAGACAGAATCTCTACGATAGTAGTAAAGCCGTAGCCCTTGTAGCCGCCGGTTTCTTCGCCCAGACCGCCCAACGGCAGCAGAGCAACATTGCCTGCACGCATTTCCTTCAGAATGGTAGCGGATTCGGTCATGGTGCCACCGTCCTTAGCAACTACCAGACCTGCCGGAGTATCCTTGCCCTGTCTAGCATAGAACTCAATCTTACCGTTTTGGATGATGCTGGTTGCGCAGTCAAAGTTGAACGGGAATTCCTCATCGGTAGGCATAGTAAAGGTCAGCGGGTTGGTACCCATCATCGGCTCAACACCGAAGGTAGGAGCAACGGAAGGTCTTGCGTTGGTACCGGAAATACCGATCATGCCTGCCTTTTCAGCCATCGTGGTCCAGTAGCCTGCAATGCCGTAGTGAGTAGAATTAAAGATGGTGCCGCCGGCCATACCGTACTTGGAAGCCTTTTCAATCAGCATTTCCATCATCTTATGGGAAGCAACCATGCCCATGCCGTTGTGAGCATCCATAACTACAGTACAAGGAGTATCCTTGACAATTTCAATTTCGGTTTTCGGCAGCAGGGTGCCGTTTTTAATACGATCCAGGTAAATAGGCTTGAAGCGGTTGCAGCCGTGGCTTTCAATACCGCGTCTGTCGCTTTCCAGCAGAACGTCTGTACAAATGCGTGCATCCTCTTCGGGAACGCCGTATTTAACAAATACGTCTACCATAAAATCGTGGACTAAGTCCCAGCTTACAAAGGGTCTT
Source organism: uncultured Phascolarctobacterium sp. (assembly GCA_934234275.1). Taxonomy (GTDB): domain Bacteria; phylum Bacillota; class Negativicutes; order Acidaminococcales; family Acidaminococcaceae; genus Phascolarctobacterium_A. The sequence continues at coordinate 2,799 of CAKQHU010000036.1, read as the reverse complement.
GTTTCTTCCATGCTGTTTCCTCCTTGAAGAAAATTTTTTCAATTCATAATAATGTTGCTTTCGCACTACATATAGTATACCTCATTACTCCATAATTGTACAGTATTGCTTTTACGGCTACACTTCGCGCCTGTTACAAACGCTGATGTCAAAAAATCAATTTTATCCTTAGGCATACTCACCTGCAAAAAAATACCGTGCAGACTTCTGAATTTACGCTGCAGAAGCCTGTACGGTATTACACGTTTTGAAATTATCAGCTTATCCCTGCTTTGCTCCGTCCGCAGTAAAGGCAACCGGTGCCTTAGCCTCCAGCTCTTTCGTGCTGCCGTCAGCATTGTGCCACAGGGTTTTCTTGCTCAGCGAGCCGTTGGTTACAAGGCCGTTCGCATCAAAGCTGATGCCTGTGCCGCTCTTGAACTCAACAAAGCCTGCGCTTTCATCCTGCAGGTTGTGCTGCCAGCCGACGGGACGCAGCTTCGTAGCCTCCGCCAGAGTACCGCTTATAACCTTGCCATTTGTATCAAAGGTCAGCAGATTGTCATTTTTAAAGCGCACAAAGCCATAGCCGTTATCGCTCAGCTGCAGGATAACGTCATTATCAATCACACCGCTGAGCACAGTACCATCCTTGGCAAAGGTAACGGTTTTATTGCCCATGTAGCGCACATGACCGTCGGCAGGAATCACCAGCCCCGGGCGATACGGATGGTAGAAGAAGCGCGGTGGGAAGAACGGTGCACTCCTCTCCACATAATAATAATTGCTCGCCAGGCTCTTCCATCCTGCAGGACGCAGATAGGTGGCACTCGCCAGCACGCCCTCGATTACCTGACCATCATCATTGAGCTTTACGACAGTATTCTTCTTGAACTTGATATCGTCCGCTACCGTCCAGCCCTGCGGCACCAGCTTGGTATCCTTGTCTAAGGTTATAGTTTTATCAGCAAGAGCTGTGTTGGTACCTACAAGCACTAAGGCAGCTAATAGTAAGGCTGTAACTTTACGCATGATAATCACCTCATTTGCACTTTCTAAGCATATTATAGCATAGGTTACTAAAAGAAAATATAAAACTATTGTGAATTAAGTGTGGAAGTGATTCATTCGTTTAACAACCATTCCATCAGATTTACAACTTTAATTCCTTCATACGATGTATCAAGACCTAATTCCAGTGTCAATACTAATTTTTCATAATTGTCGCGTATACTTTGGAGTGGCGCAAGTTCACGCTTACGCACATCCTCGCTCAGCATTGATTCTGTTACCTGAATATACTTTTTATCATTAGCAGTTGTTCCAATAAAATCAACTTCTGCATTACCTATTTTGCCTATTGCAACATCGTAACCTCGACGGAGTAATTCAAAATACACTACATTTTCAATAGCATGACCACTGTCACGATTGCGGAAGCCAAGCAGATAATTACGTAGACCGATGTCAACTATATAGTATTTTCCTAATGTCCGAAGATATGCTTTGCCTTTAATATCAAAGCGTTTAATTTCATAAAAGAAATAGCTTTCCAAAAGTGTATTTATATATGCCTGTACTGTGTGGGCGCTAGGCACACCTTTACGCTTGCCGTCATCCAATAAGCCTTCGTTGACAAGTGTATTACCAATGGAAGCAATAGAAATACTGGAACCAATATTATCAGCAAGGGACAGGATAATTTTACGCAATAAGGTAGGATCAGTAATCTGCTTTTGCCCTCTACGTTTTTCTCTTTCCAGAATATCTCTTATAACCACCGTAGAATAAATACCATCAAGAAACGATAGCGCCTTTTCCTGATCCAATCCTACGTCTGCTATACCAGGCATACCGCCAAAACGCATATAAGCATCAAAAACCTCACGTAGCTCATAGCGTTCTCCGTTTTCATCCAAAACCTGCTTACGCATTCCGCCAAACGCACTTTGTGTTTCACGAACTTCAAAACCATGAAAATAAAGAAATTCTTTAAAGGATAGTGGCAACATTTTTATTTCCACACATCTTCCGGAAAGATATGTGGAATACTCGGAAGAAAGAAGATAGGCATTTGAGCCTGTAACATAGATATCACAATCAAAATCTACTCGAAAAGCATTTACGGCTTCTTCCCAAGCCTCTATCCTCTGCAATTCGTCAAAAAAAAGATACATTCTCTTTCCTGCAACAATATGCTCTTTAACATGATGATATAAATCGTCGACGCTCATATTGCGGAAATCAAACGATTCAAAATTCATTTCTATAATTTGCTCAGGCGTAATACCGGAATTCTTCAGATGCTGAACCATAAGCTTAAGCAAGCTGGATTTACCGCAACGGCGGATGCCTGTTATAATCTTTACCGGTTCCGTATCCTGAAAACCAATTAATTTGTTTAAATAAGTATCACGATTCTTTAATTTATGAGATTCTATCATTTTTCTGCACCTCCTACGATATCAGTATAGCATAAAACGATAAAAACATAAAGTTTTTGCACTCAAGTGCAGAAACTTTATGTTTTGAAAAGTTTTTGCAGTTACTAGGACAGTAAAATCGTAACTTCATCAGAAAACAGTGTGTAATATAAAGCTACATCTTCATTCGTGCGGATGTTGTAAAAATACATTACCCGCGAACCATTAGCATCACGTTCTCTTCGCAGACCAAAATCATAAATATTTTTAAAGATTTCAGCAGAATTTCCATTAAGCATCTCCAAACACGTTTCGCCATTTTCATAACAGCCGCCATAAGCAATCAGCAGCAGCCAAATCTTCATGAAGCCATCATCATCAAACATATCATAGCCTA
>CAKQHU010000035.1 GCA_934234275.1 uncultured Phascolarctobacterium sp. | reverse complement strand
TCTGCGTTTCGCTATCCGTGAAGGCGGCCGTACCGTTGGCGCTGGCGTTGTTTCCGAAGTAGAAGAGAAATAATTTTCCGGCATAGTAAGGCAAAATACAAGACCGGTCAGCTGTTGGCCGGTCTTGATTTTTCAAGACTGATTGCTAAAGAAACGCTTTAGAGCAGCCAGGTACTGAGCAGACAGAAAAAATTTGCGTCAGACGGATATTTATAGTTGACATAAAGTGTTAACTGTGTTACTCTATATTAGCGACAATTTGTGATTGGTTTTATTATTATGTACGTAAGCGAGGTGTAACTAAATGCGTAACCTGATTACTTTGGCTTGCACTGAGTGCAAACAGAGAAATTACCAAACCAACAAAAACAAAAAGAACGATCCTGATCGTATCGAGCTCAATAAATATTGCAAGTTCTGCAAAAAACACACTCTGCACAAAGAGACCAAATAATATTGGCTTGTGCGTAACCGGGTAGTAATAGCAAGGATGTGACAAGATGGCCGTTCCGGAAACTACAGACACTGAGAATAAGGGATTCAGCATTACAACCTTTCTTAGTGAAACTAAAGTAGAATTAAAAAAGGTTACCTGGCCTACCAAACAAGAGCTTATTGCTAACACTATAGTGGTAATTATTGCAGTTGTTTTGTGCGCAGCTCTAATCTGGATAATTGATTCCATCTTTAGTATGTTATTCCGCATGATTTTGCAATAATGAGCTGTTAGGCTTAAGTAAGGAGGGAAGGGGAAGCGTTGCTTTCCGTTTATTCATGGAAGAAGAAAAGCAAGGAAAACATTGGTATGTAATCCATACCTATTCTGGCTACGAAAATAAAGTACGCGCAAACCTGGAACGAAAAGTTCATTCCTTGGGTATGGAAAATGAAATTTTCCGTATTGAAATACCTACGGAAAAAGAGGTTGAAATCACTTCGGATGGCAAGAAAAAAGTTGTTGAGCATAAAGTTTTCCCAGGCTATGTACTGGTGGAAATGATTGTAAATGAGCGCAACTGGTATGCTGTCCGCAATACTGCAGGTGTAACTGGTTTCGTCGGTTCTGATTCTACCCACCCGACTCCGCTTACAGCTGAAGAAGTAAGGCAGATTATGCCTTCGATGGGTATGGAAGTTGAAGCAACTGAAAAACCCGTTAAAATTGATTTTCAGTTACATCAGAAAGTTCGCATCAAGACTGCGCCCTTCATGGATTTTGATGGTACAGTTTGTGAAATCAATGAAGAAAAGGGTAAACTGAAGGTACTCGTTGATATCATGGGACGCGAAACTCCTGTTGAAATTGACTTTACACAAGTTGAAGAAATTGAGTAAGGAGGTGTAATTAAATGCCGAAAAAAGTCGTTAAAATGGTAAAATTACAGGTACCGGCTGCTAAAGCTACTCCGGCTCCTCCGGTAGGTCCTGCACTTGGCCAGGCTGGTGTTAACATCATGGCCTTCGTTAAAGAATTTAACGCACGTACCGAAAAACAAGTTGGCCTCATCATCCCTGTTGAGATCACTGTATTCGAGGATCGTTCCTTTACTTTCGTAACCAAAACCCCTCCGGCTGCAGTTCTGCTGAAAAAAGCTGCTGGTCTGGAAAAGGCTTCTGGTGAACCTAACAAAAAGAAAGTTGCTAAACTGGGTCGTGACAAAGTTCGCGAAATCGCAGAAAGCAAAATGCAAGACCTCAATGCTGCAAACGTTGAAGCTGCTATGAGAATGGTAGAAGGCACTGCACGTAGCATGGGTATTGTAATCGAAGACTAATTTTAAACAGTCTTCTCATTTAGTGGGAGGCAAAAGCCGCTTGTACCACATAGGAGGAATTCATAACAATGGGCAAAAAGTATGCTGACGCTTTGAAATTAATCGAAGCTGACAAATTCTACTCTCCGAAAGAAGCAGTAGCTCTGGTTAAGAAAACCGCTGCTACTAAATTCGACAGCACTGTTGAAGTTGCTTTCCGTCTGGGCGTTAACCCTAAATACCCTGATCAGCAAGTTCGTGGTGCACTGGTTCTGCCGAACGGCACTGGTAAATCCAAGACTGTTATGGTTTTTGCTAAAGGCCCCAAAGTTGCAGAAGCAGAAGCTGCCGGCGCAGATTTCGTTGGTGGTGAAGAATATGTTGATAAAATCAAGAACGGCTGGATGGCATTTGACGTGTGCATCGCAACCCCTGATATGATGGGTCTTGTTGGTCGTCTTGGTAAAATCCTTGGCCCTCGTGGTTTAATGCCTAACCCGAAGGTTGGTACCGTTACCATGGACGTAACCCGTGCCGTTAAGGAATCCAAAGCTGGTAAAATCGAGTATCGTACCGATAAATCCGGCAACGTACAAGCTCCTATCGGTAAAGCATCCTTTACTGAAGAGCAACTGTTACAAAACTACATGACTTTGGCTGATACCCTGGTTAAGGTTAAACCGGCTGGTGCTAAAGGTCAGTACATGAAAACTATTACCATGTCCTGCACCATGGGCCCTGGCGTTAAAGTTGACGTCCTGAAAGCTAACAGCGACAAATAATTGTAGTTTTACTTAATTTTACTAAATCAGAAGATAATCGGGCCATAGACAGCAGGTGCCACGTGCGTAAGTTTTAACTACGCCTGCCGAGGCTGGAGCGTGAAGATATATTAGACCTTCCGACCTCCGGCTACGGCCGAGAGGTCTTTTTGATTTAATAAAAACATCAAAAAAAGGAGGTGCAATCTAAATGGCAGTTATTAGACCTGAAAAAGTAGCTAAAGTTGCTGAAATTCAAGAGTTGCTTTCTAACTCCAAATGCACTATTTTAGTTGACTTCTGCGGTTTAACTGTTGCTCAGGATACCGAGCTGCGTCGCAAAATGCGTGAAGCTGGCGTTCACTACAATGTAGTTAAGAACACCCTGCTGCGTATTGCTGCAGAACAAGCTGGTATTGAAGGTCTGGAACCTTCTCTGGAGAAAAACACCGCTATCGCTGTTTCCCCGGAAGATCCTGTTGCAGTTGCAAAAATCGTTTGCGAATTCGCAAAAGAAAACAAAGAACTGAAAGTTAAAGTTGGCGTTCTTGATGGCAAAGTTATCGGTGCTGAAGAAATCAAAGCACTGGCTTCTCTGCCGCCGAAAGAAGTTCTTATTGCCAAGATGCTGGGCAGCATGAATGCTCCTATCAGCGGTTTTGTCAATGTACTTCAAGGTACTATCCGCAATGTCGTATATGCTCTGGAAGCTGTACGCAAACAAAAAGAGTCCGCTTAATTTGCGGCATGCTGCATAAGGCAGCTTAAAAAATAAAAACTTACTTATTATTGGAGGTAACTATAATGAATAAAGATCAAATCATCGAAGCTATTGAATCCATGACCGTACTCGAGCTGTCCGAACTGGTTAAAGCTCTGGAAGAAAAATTTGGCGTATCCGCAGCTGCTCCGGTAGCTGTTGCTGCTGCTCCGGCTGCTGGCGGCGAAGCTGCTGCAGCTGAAAAAACTGAATTCGACGTAATCCTGGCTTCCGCTGGCGCTTCCAAAATCGGCGTAATCAAAGCTGTTCGCGAAGCTACTGGCCTGGGCCTGAAAGAAGCTAAAGAGCTGGTTGACGGCGCTCCGAAAGCTATCAAAGAAAAAATCTCCAAAGCTGACGCTGACGCTCTGAAAGAGAAACTGGAAGCTGCTGGCGCAACTGTAGAAGTTAAATAATCTTGCTGCTACGCTAGTAGCACATTAGATTGTTGATTCGTCTGCAATCCTGACTCCCGATGCACTTAGGTGTGTCGGGAGTTTTTTGATTTTTATATTGAAATTACGTTCACAATGTGTTATAATAAGTTTATAAATAACAACATGTGTTCGGCTTGACGGTAATCTTCTAAGGTATACTATTAAATTATGTACAGTAAAGGTTACCGTTGAAATTACATTGAAAGGGGAAATATCATGGGTTATTATCACGTAAACGATACCGGAAAAGGCGTTATCATCAAGGATTTTGACAATATCAGCAAGGATTATAAAATGCCTCCTATTGATTACATCAAAGAATATTTTGAAAGCAAAAGAGGAATTGGCAAAAAGAATCTTGAATGGCTTGCTAGTATGGATGTCTATCATCAGTTAGCATATCTTGCCCTGAATGATTCCCGGCTTTCTTATATTGTAAGCAATCTGAATGAAAAGACTCCGGAAGCTTTTTGTAAAAAATATGATGAAAGATATAGCGATGATTTTTCTTCTGATGCAGCAAATATTTTTGAGTGTTTGTTTTGTTATAGGTTTGGGTATCCTTTCGGCTACTTTAAGGGGATTTCGGATTATGATGGAACTATTATGTTTTTCTGTAATGCGCAATATCCTCCTAAAACTTATAATAAGAAATTTGGAGAACTGACTGAAGCTATTTTCATCAAAGAACTCAGAGAGTTTTTCTATGAGCTTTTTAAAGACGATTATTATAAAACAGTTGAACTTGAATTATGTGAAGAATACATTAAGGAGTAAAGGCAGTCATTTTATAATTTAATGTTGAGAAATAAAAACAGCGATAAAACCGGCATAAAGATATAAGTTTCAACCTTGCTTAACATTCTAACATAAAAAATGACATTATAACAATGTTGTGTTATAATGATAAAAAATGTGTTAGAAAGGAGATAGCGAGATGGAAAAATTCTTGAAAGATATTTTTGGGATAGATGCAGTGAGCCAAAAGTTTTGCGATTTTGCTGGCATAAGTCATTTGCTTGTCGATGCTTACGATTATATTTTGGTAGAAATAAATGAAGTAAAATTCCTGGCTATAGCTCCTGTATATGAGCAGCCTACGATTCCTACACTGGTTAACCATATGAAAAAAATAAGCAGTGCTAAAAATTTACTTGTTGTCTATCATCCAAGAAGCTTAAAATATTCTAAAATGAAAGGCTTGCTTCAACAGAAAGTGCCTTTTATTGTGGATGGCAGGCAAGCCTATCTGCCGTTTTTGGGAACGTTTTTGCAAGCGGTCAGTGACGTAAAAAATGAAAATGTAAGATTCTCACTGCCGGCGCAGCTTTTGGCAACGATGTATCTTTATTCTCGCGAGACTTTCCTCTACATAAAAAAAGCTGTTGAGTTTTTGCCGTATTCTGCCATGAGTATAACGCGAGCAATGCGTGAGATGGAAGCCAGCGAATTGTTTTACGTGGAGAAGGACAAGCAAAATAATGTTTTGCGCAGTCAGTTCGCGAAGCAGGAACTGTTTGAGGAATTGAAAGCCAGATTTAATTCGCCGATATGGAAGCGTGGATATATCGATAATGAATGTGTTGCGAATGACATGGTGCTGGCCGGGGAAGATGCGTTGGCTGAAAAAAGTATGCTTGCTAATACTTTACCTGCAAAGTATGCTGCGTATAAAAAGATTGTTGATATAGGTGTCCTGAATAGCGAATTACTTGATAGCAAAAAACAAAGTGAATTGCAATTGTGGTCATACGATCCATTGCTGTTTTCGCAGCTTGATATACCTGATCCGATATCTTTAGTTGTGTCGCTAAAGGATGTTCATGATGAACGCGTCGAGCAGGCGTTGGATGGAATTATGGAAGAAGTCTGGGAGGGACAGCATGGTACCTGGATTAAAAAGTTTTAGAGAAAGCTTTAGTGATTTTGCAGATCAATATGTTATTATAGGCGGCGCTGCTTGTGATATCTATATGGAAAGCGAAGAGAGTTCTTTTAGGGCTACTAAGGATTTAGATATTGTGTTGATTGTAGAAGCGCTTACGCCGGAGTTCGTCAGCAAGTTTTGGCAGTATGTACAGACGGCTGGTTATCAGCATATTGATAAGAGCAAGCAGAAGCCAGAGTTTTACAGATTCAGTAAGCCTATAAGCAAGGAATATCCTGCTATGATAGAATTGTTTAGCAGACCGCCTTATAATGTGGAGTTAAGCTTTGCTGCTAATGTTGTTCCTATTCATATTGATGATTCGTCGATCAGCTTATCAGCTATTTTGCTGAATGATGAGTACTATGAGTTCATGAAGTCTGGCAGGATTAGTATTGAGGGTATCAGCATTTTGGATTATCAATATATAATTCCGTTTAAGGCAAAAGCATGGCTTGATTTATCTGAGAGGAAAATTTTAGGCGAGAGTATAGACAGCAAGAATATTAAGAAGCATAAGAATGATATTTTTCGTTTGTCTGCTCTTCTTCTAGAGGGTAAGTCCTTGCATTTACCTGATGAGATTGCTGAAGATATGCTAGAGTTTATTACAAAGGTAGCTGATGAGCCTGTCGATATGAAGAGCTTAGGACTCAGAGGTATGAAAGTCGAGAGCCTCTTGGAGCTTATATGCAAATACTATATGTTGCGTTAAAAAAATCGCTGATACTGCCGTGATGCTATTTTGATACTTTCGAATACTATTAGATTGTTGATTCGTCTGCAATCCAACTCCCGATGCACTTAGGTGTGTCGGGAGTTTTTTGATTTTCTCCCTCAAAGAATATATAATATTTGCAACAGAACCAGGAGGCGAGTAGAGGATGAAAGTTAATTATCAGGGCAATCGCAACGCAAAAATAGTCTTGCTGCAAATAATAGGAGAACACGAGTTGCCGTTTATCGAAGAGGAGCTTTCCCATATAAAAGCTATAACGCAGAGTACAGATTTTTTGTTTGTTACAGTACAGGTTGATAGCTGGAACGACGACCTTTCGCCATGGGTAGCAGAGCCGATTTTTGGAGAGGCTGCATTTGCCGGCAATGCAGAAAAACTTTTAACACGTATCAAAAATGAAGTAATTGTTCCGTTATCAAGTGTCAGTCCGGATATAAAAATTTTTGCTGGCGGCTATTCTTTAGCCGGATTATTTGTATTGTGGGCGGCTTATCAAACAAATTTATTCGAAGGTATAGCAGCAGTATCTCCGTCTGTGTGGTTTCCTAAATTTGTTGATTTTGTGCATAACAACAAAATATTAACCAATAGAGTCTATTTAAGTCTTGGTGATAAAGAAGCAAAGACACGTAACCAAATACTGGCACAGGTGGCAAATGATATTCGTGATGTGTATAGCTCATTGGAAGATTATAGGTTGAGCAGTATTCTTGTTTGGAATCAGGGAAATCATTTTAAGGAACCTGCTTTGCGTATGGCAAAAGGTTTTGCTTGGTTGATGAACAATGAAAAGATTCACTCATAAGAACACCCATAGATTATTGATTCGTCTGCAATCAGACTCCCAATGCACTTAGGTGTGTCGGGAGTTTTTGATTTTGTGAATGAAGCATAGTCATAGTGCAATTCAGCTGCTTCTTATGCTATAATATAAAAAATGACCTACTATATTGCTGTGTAAAAATGATAGAGATTTTTTATAAAGGAGTTTCATATGCTTACAGACGAAAAACGTAAAAAGCTTTTGGCCGGTGCGCTGGCGGTAGTTATGCTGACAGGTGTTGCAGGCTGTGGCAACGATAAAGACAGTGAGTGGAAGAATGATAACTCTGCTCAGAATAATCAAGATGAAAAGAAGGATGAAGATAACGGCGGCGGCTTTTTTCATGGCTTCTTTCCCTGGTATTTTATCGGCCGTACCTTTGGTGTAGGACCGATGGCAGGTGTGCGAACTGCGCCTGCAGCTAATCAGAAGCAGAATACTGCACCCGCAGGCTCGTCTACTAATCCTAAACCAAACGCTAACACCGCCAACGGCTCTACTGTGCAGCAGGGAACTGCAGGAAGCACGCAAAGTTCCAAGCTCGGCAGTACGGGCACTACAGGTAAAAGCGGTATCGGCAGTGGCATGAGCCGCTCCAGCGGCAGTGCCATTTCCTGAGGTGATGAAGATGTATAAATACCGTAAGCCTGATACCTGGCTTGATAAAATTGATTTGAATATTATGCCGTATGTGGATGCGCCGGAGTGGGAAAACCGTTATCCTACTATCAGCGCGCTGCTTATGAGCAATGCAAATAAGCGTGAGCTGCAGCGCATCAGTGCAGGTCTTACAGCAGCACTGTCCCGCCTGGCAGAGGCTTTGCGTACCAATAATAATGGCGCAATGCCCTTTAACCTGTTTAATATGACGGATAAGCTTACGCCGTATATCATTGCGGATAACTCAGATCATGTGAGCTATATCAGCCGTCTTGACTTTGTAAAGAATACCGACGGCTGTTATAAGCTGGTAGAAATTAATTCGGATACACCCTGCGCTTTGCCGGAAACCTTTTATGCCAACAAGGTTGCGGAAGCGTACTTCGCCAAGGAGTACGGCTTGCATTTGCAGCCGCGTTCTGATGGTGAAGAGCTGGCAGAGCCGTTTTTAAAGCTGTTGGAGCAGCCTAAATATGCTGATAAGGATGTAGTGCGCATTGCTTTTGCTGCTGATAAAAGCTACAGTGAGGACTGGGCTAATGCCAAATTCTTATTTGAGCGCATGCAAAAGGTGCTGCGTGAACGGATTTTGAGCAGGCAGCCCTTCGTTTGTCGCCTTGTCGGCTTAGATGAGCTTATTGTACATGATGACGGAGTGTACATTCCCAATGAAATTTTCAATAATAAGGAAGATAAGCTTGATATACTGTACCGTTTGCATCCGTTGGAGCTTTTGATGGATGATGAAAGCGAAGACGGCTATCCGGTGGGCTTAAAGCTCATGGAGCTGGCTAATTTTGGTGCGGTGGATCTGGTTAACCCTGTAAAATCCATTGTACTGCAGAATAAAGCGCTGCTGGCGCTGGCATGGTATTTATATCAGCACCGCTTGTTTTGGACACCGCAGGAGGAAGAACTGTTGGCTGCGCATTTAACGCCGACCTATTTGGATAGCAAGCCGTTGGCAGGACAGCGTTATATCAAAAAGCCTATCTTTGGGCGTGAGGGTGCAGGTATTGCTATTGTAGAGCCTGATGGCGCAACGAGCTACGAGGCAGAGGAATGCGATGACTGCGATTTGATTTACCAGCAGTTTGTTCCTTCGGCTGATGTTCAGCAGGAAACCGATAACGGAGAGGCAATCGGCAAGTACACCTATTCCTGCTTTGTAATCAACGGTAAAGCATCGGAAACCTTTGTACGTTTGCAGCCAGGAGAAATTACCGGTGTGGAAGCGTATTTTGTACCTGTTCTCGATGAAAAATAAGAATTTGAGGAATTTCTGAAATGAATATCCAAGTCTATCAATCTTTTTTGACTGTAGTGCAGTGCCGCAGCTTTACGCAGGCAGCGAAATATCTTAATTTTACCCAGCCTACAATCAGCAATCATATCAACGCTTTGGAAGAGGAATACGGCGTTATTCTTTTTACCAGAGATGGCAAGAATGTTTATCTGACGCAGGCCGGTAAAAACTTTGTGCCGATAGCACAGCAGCTGATGGCTGATTATCAGAAAAGCCAGGAGGTAATGCGCCAGTTTCAAAAGAAAAATTACAGTCTGAAAATAGGCGTTTCCACTCAGGGCATAAACTTTTATCTTTTGCCCGTACTGCTGAAGCTCAAAAAAGAATTTCCCGAGCTTGATATAGAGGTAAACCGCTGCATGACGGTAGAATCGACGATAAATGATGCTTTTGTACAAAAGCTGTATGATTTTGCCTTTGTGCATATTGATGTGCAGCCACTTTATACCAAGCGTGTACAGCTTTGGAATCAGCCGATGGTTTTTGTAGCATCCAAAGAATTGTATGAACAGATGGGAGAAAACAACAATATTTATGATTATCCCTTTATTGCCTATCCTGCAAGCGAGGTATACTATAAGCATTTGAAATCTAAGGTTGATTTCACGCGTCTGCAAAGTATATTGACCTTCAGTGATTCGGAATCCGTGCTGATGGCAGTTGAGCAGAATCTCGGTATAGCTCTGACGCCGCGGGTAAAAGTAAGGAAGGAACTTGAGCAGGGAATATTAGTCGAATTCCCAGTCAAGTATTCGGGAAATATGCCTATATCGGTTCTTTATGATTATGAATTTAACTTTACCTTGCCGACAAAGCGCTTTTTGGAGCTGTTGAAGGAGTCGCAGGAAAAGATAAAGGGTTAATTTACTTTCTATTCTTTATATAAAGATACATTATCAAAACATCATAATAGAAAAGGTAATCTTATGGGATTTTGACTTTAGGACTTCTTCGACATTTTTGGAGAAGTCCTAAATTTTTAGTATAAAAAAGCGCATAATTAAGCAAATGTCCACGAATTATAGTACAAATTTTGTATACAAAATACAGAACGGCGAATGAATTGCTTATGTATACAAGAAAAATTCCAATAAGTATAGATAAAGAAAACTGTTGAGATAATTAAGCTATAATGATAAAATTTTTATAGATAGCGTTGCTTGCGCAAAATTAAGCCGGCTATATGACCGGCAGAAACGAGGGTATTATGTCAAAGGATATGCAAAAAACTGAAGAAAAAACAAATAGGCGTATGCCAAC
>CAKQHU010000034.1 GCA_934234275.1 uncultured Phascolarctobacterium sp. | reverse complement strand
TGCGCTAAGCACCAACGCCAATTGACCGTAGCAATCAAACGCGCTCGCTGCGTTGCTTTGCTGCCGTTCACCTGCGAATAATTCGCACGGCGGTTTAAACGAAACTTATACCCCGTAGCCGTTAGGCTGCGGGGTTTTCGTTTGCGCAAAAATCACAAAAAATTTACTTATTTACGCAGGCATTAACATGATATAATATTAGTAGTACTATACATACGAGGTGAATTGCATGAAAACATCTTTGAGAACCTTATTTTTGACTTTTGTTTTTACGATGCTTTGCACAGCAATGGCTTTTGCCTATAATCCCGGTCAGCGTACCATCCATCTTTTGGGTGACACTCTGAACAGTGATAAGCATCCTGTACATCTGGTTGTAACTCAGACGATTGATATGCGTGAGGTGCTGACCGCCGAAGCTTATGCCAAGCTGCCGACCGCACAGCAAAAGCGCACCAACCGTACGGAATACAACGAAGCCAACGGCATTAACGCCGAGCGTATCACTACTACCGATGGTGACGGCAAGGTAATCAAGGATACCGTTTCCTTTGTGAAGAACGGTTATTGGTATACTATTGACTATCTCAATAAAAACTATGACAGAGTTCCTGAGCTGCCGGGCATGAGCGTTCCTTTTGCCGAAACCTTAATCAGCTGGTTCAATGTACGTCCGCAGGGCGGTAATGATGTAAACACCGGTTATGATTATGATAAGATGACTAAAGGCACCAACAGCCTGAACTTCTATTATGCAAAGGATACCGCCGACTGGAAGGGCTACGAAGTAAGCTATCTGCCTATCTTTAAGGTTCTTGAGGTTTCCAACACTGTGGATGAGGTAACTGCCTTTGCTCTGCCGCCTGCAGATTTCAAGGCTGTGGCAAATCCTTCTATGCGTGCTTACGCTAACAGACTTTTGGATAGACAATAAGTCCTGTAAGCTGATTATATTTTTTCAAAGGGGGAATACCAATGTTTAAAAAATTATTAGTTTTGCTTTCTATGCTGGCTGCGCTGGCAATGAGCGCAGTAGCTTTTGCTGCACCGGCTAAAAGCCATCAGCAGATGGTTATTGATGCTGCACGTGCCGAGGTTCCTGCTGCTGCTGTATTTTATGGCTACAAGGAAGAAGACGGCGAAGCTGTTCTGAACTTCCGCGATAATGATAATTATCTGGAATACGAGGTAGAGGTTGTTCTGGCAACTACCAAAGTTAAGGAAGTAGAAATTAAAGGCAGCAATATTGCCGGCAGCACGATGATGGTAAAAACTCCTGAGGATATCAGACAAATCGTTCTGGAAGCATATCCCGATGCAAGAAATATTGTCATCGAAACTGAAAAAGAAGGCAACAATGTACATTATGATGTAGAGTTCATTACTGCAAGATATAAAGTAGAAGCTGACATGAACCCGGTAACCGGTGCATTTGCCAAGAGAGAGCTGGAATATTTCTAAGCCTAAGCAAAAAATCAGAGGCAGTCTGCGGACTGTCTCTTTTTTATCCTGCGGAAGAGTGCCATTTTGCGTCTAAACATTGCATATCAAAGCATATTATTGTAAAATATATTAGATACAGAGTTTTTAACGCACTAAATATATATGACGAGGAGCGATTTACGTGAGTACAAATTTAGAAGTTGGTATCGTTGGCCTGCCTAACGTAGGCAAAAGTACCCTGTTTAATGCTATTACCAAAGCTGGCGCAGAAGCAGCAAACTATCCCTTCTGCACAATTGAGCCTAACGTTGGCGTTGTTGATGTGCCTGATAAGCGCTTGGATGTTCTGAGCGACATGTTTAAATCCAAAAAGATTGTTCCGGCAGCTATGCGCTTTGTAGATATTGCCGGTCTGGTAAAGGGCGCAAGCAAGGGCGAAGGCCTGGGCAATAAGTTCTTGTCCCACATCCGTGAGGTAGACGCTGTTGCTGAGGTTGTACGTTGCTTTGAGGATGGCAACATCACCCACGTTGAGGGCAGCATTGATCCTCTGCGTGATATTGATATCATCAACACCGAGCTGTGCCTGGCTGATATGGAAACTGTTGAAAAGCGTCAGGAGCGCCTGGTTAAGCTGGCGAAGACCGGGGATAAAAAGGTTAAGCTGGAGCAGGCTGTAATGGAAAAGGTTATGGCAGGCTTGTCTGATGGTGTGCCGGCACGTCGCCTGGGCCTGACTGAAGAAGAGCAGGAGTTTTTGGGCGAGCTGCATCTGCTGACCATGAAGCCGGTGCTGTACATCACCAATGTTGCTGAGGGCGAGGTTGCTGATCCGTCCGGTAACGAGCATGTACAGGCTGTAAAGAAATATGCTGCTGAGGAAAATGCTGAGGTTATCGTTGTTTCTGCGAAGATGGAAAGCGAAGTTGCCGAGCTTCCGGAAGAAGAGGCTAAGGAATATCTGGAAATGGCTGGCCTGGAGGAAACCGGTCTGGACCGCCTGATTAAAGCAGGCTTTAAGCTGCTTGGCCTGATGACCTTCCTGACTGCGGGTGAAATGGAATCCCGTGCCTGGACTATTAAGCTGAACACTAAGGCTCCGCAGGCAGCAGGCAAAATCCATACTGACTTTGAGCGTGGCTTCATCCGTGCGGAAATCGTTTCCTTTGATGATCTGGTAGCCTGCGGCAGCAAGGCTGCAGCGCGTGAAAAAGGCCTGGTTCGTCTGGAGGGCAAGGATTACGTTATGCAGGACGGCGATGTTGTCGAGTTCCGCTTCAACGTATAATTTATAACAGCGTAATATGCAACCTGAGCGCAGCAAGCGAAAGCGTGCTGCGCTTTTTGCTGTTGGGGGATTTTGAGAATGCTCCGATTATTTTTTATTAGACAGATTGAAATAGTTATGTTTATTTTGCCTAAGAATATGAAAGATAAAATGCTTTCTTTCCTTGAAGAAGTATTTGCTTTTATATGATGGTAGCTTTTTTAAGATTTTTGTTTTTGTCATTTTTAAAAAGCTGTATTATAATTAAAGTAATGGATTTATTTCAAGATATCTGAATAGATGAATTAGAGGAGCTGTAGCTATGGAAAATTTAGAATTGCTGGTTAAGGAACTGTGCAAGTATAAAGAAGAATTGCCTTGGCTTGAGTTTAAACATAATAATTATGACCCGGATATGATTGGTGAGGATATCAGCGCATTAGCTAATGGTGCCACATTAGATGAGCGGAATTATGCATATTTCTTGTGGGGTATAGATGATAAAACACATGAAATAATAGGAACAGAGTATAATTTACAAACATTAAAAAAGGGAAACCAGGAATTAGAGAATTGGCTAAGAGGATCGTTGTCGCCAAATGCAGATTTCGAATACCAGATTACTAATATTGATGGGCGATTTGTTGGTGTTCTTATTATTCATTGTGCTGTTAATAATCCTGTAACTTTTAAAAAAGTAGATTATATTAGAGTTGGCAGTTATACTAAGAAGTTGATTGATCATCCAGTTTTGCAGTCAAGATTGTGGAAAAGACTGCATGATAAAAAATACGAGGAATTGATTGCGAAACAGGATATGAGTTCAGAAGATGTTCTGAGATGCTTGGATTATAGTGTTTATTTTGAGCTAAGCAAAATTCCGCAACCTGAATCGAGAGCAAGTATTATCCATTATTTAAAAGAAGATGGTTGCATAATTCAAAATGACAATGGATTATATTCTGTTACTAATATGGGAGCAATTCTTTTAGCAAATAAACTTACTGATTTTCCTAAGCTTGCGAGAAAAGCTTTGCGCATAATTCAATACGAAGGAAATAACAGGCTTAGTATGTTGCGAGAAGATATAGGTAAAAAAGGTTACGCAAGTGACTTTGAGTATTTGCTTAAATATATAGAAGCTTTAACTCCATCCAAAGAAAATATTGATGATAATGGGCTTAGAGAAAAAATTGTTTCTTATCCTATGTTGGCAATTAGAGAAGCAGTAGCGAATGCTTTGGTACATCAAGACTTTTCTGTTTCTGGTACAGGGCCGATTATAGAAATATTTAATAATAGAATAGAGATTACGAATTCAGGGATTCCGTTGGTAGATATAAAGCGTATAGTTGATAACCCACCCAAATCACGTAATGAGAAAATAGCTAGTTTGATGCGCAGATTTAGAATTTGTGAGGAACTTGGCACTGGCTGGGATAAGATAGTTATTGCTTGTGAAAAATTAAAATTGCCTGCTCCTAAAATTAACTTATATGAAGATAGTACTAAAGTAACGTTGTTTTCTGCGGTTAAGTTCAATAATTTATCTTTAGAAGATAAGTTATGGGCTGTTTATTTACATTCTTGTATTATGTATATTGAAGAAGAACAAATGACAAATAGTTCACTTAGAGAAAGGTTTGGCTTGGAGTCGACATCAGCAGCTAGTATTTCCAGGTTAATTAAAGAAGCAGTAAATGCGAAATTGATTAAGCCGTTAGATCCTACTACTTCAAATAGATATATGAAATATATACCTGCATGGGCTTGAGCTTATTTGCCGGCCATTTGCCTGCAAAGAGAAATAATCCAATGATATCTCTTAATGATTTAATGTATATGCTTCAAAATAAATAAAAACAACGTATGATAAAATTACCTTATTTGCTTGTCATTTGCTATAAATTTTGATTGTGAAAGCTGCCGGTCGTGACTATCGTTATATGATGGTTTTCGAGAAAAAAGAATTCCAGCATGATGGTGCTTACACGCTAGACGAATTTGCAGAAGTAATTAAAAAGTTGTAGCTTATATGCAACCTGAGCGCAGCAAGCGAAAGCGTGCTGCGCTTTTTGCTGTCGGGATATGCTGAAATAGCGTACAAAATTAAATAAACAAAAATTCTTTTCCCATGAGCACGTAAAGTGTGATAAAATAGAATAGATATACTATGACTACGAGGTGAAGCGAATTGGTAAAGGTAATTGCTATTGCCAACCAGAAGGGTGGTGTTGGCAAGACTACTACGGCGGTAAATCTGGCTGCGTGTCTGGCGGCGCTGGAACGCAAGGTACTTTTAATTGACAGTGATCCGCAGGGAAATGCTACCAGCGGCTTTGGCTTTGATAAACGTGATATTAAGCAATGTATTTATGATGCGATTATCAGTGACGTACCCATGCAGGATGTAATTAAGCACACAGCCTATAAAGGACTGGACCTGGTGCCTGCTACTATCCAGCTTGCCGGTGCGGAAATAGAGCTTGTTTCGCTGATGAACCGTGAAGGACGTTTAAAGAACTCTCTGGAAAGAGTAAAGCATAATTATGATTACGTTATTATTGATTGCCCGCCGTCTTTAGGCCTGCTGACAATCAACGGCCTGACTGCTGCCAGCTCGGTAATGATTCCGATTCAGTGCGAATTTTATGCGCTGGAAGGCGTTACAATGTTGATGAACACGATTCAGCTGGTACAGCGTAACCTGAACCCGGCATTGAAGCTGGAGGGTGTGCTGATGACTATGTATGACAGCAGAACGAACCTGTCGCAGGATGTTGTGAACGAGGTACAGAAGTACTTCAAAACAAAAATGTATCAAACGATTATCCCGCGTAACGTGCGCCTGAGTGAAGCACCCAGCCACGGACAGCCGGTTATCGACTATGACAGTAAATCTAAGGGTGCGCAGGTGTACATGGACTTTGCGCGTGAGGTGATTGAGGATGAGTAAGAAGGGCGGCTTAGGCAAGGGCCTGGGCGCAATTTTCGGCGAAAATACCAGTTCTGCCGTAGAAAAGGTGCAGGAGCCTGCAAGTGCTGCACAGGAGCTGCTTATTAAAAATATCGCAGCGAATCCGTATCAGCCGCGCTGCAACTTTGATGAAGAAAAGCTGCAGGAGCTGGCTGCTTCCATCAAAGAGTTTGGCGTTGTTCAGCCGGTAGTTGTGCGCAAAAAGGGCAGAAGCTACGAGCTGGTGGCAGGCGAACGCCGTCTGCGTGCCGCAGGCTTGGCCGGACTTACTAAGGTACCTGCTATCGTTAAGGATTATGACGATGCCAAGATGATGGAAATTGCGCTGATTGAAAATATTCAACGTCATGACCTGAACCCGATTGAAGAAGCGCAGGGATTGCGTCGCCTGATGCAGGAATTCAAGCTGACGCAGGAGCAGACTGCCGAAAAGGTAGGCCGCAGCCGCAGCGCAGTAACTAATATTCTGCGTCTTCTGAACCTGCCGGAGCAGGTACAAAAGCAGATTATCAACGGCGTGCTGACGATGGGCCAGGCCAAGCAGCTTTTGGGACTGCCGAAGCCGGAGCAGATGTGCGAGGTGGCGGAGGCGATTATTGCCAACGGCTGGAGCTCACGTATGACGGAAGAGGTTGTGCGTAAGCTGAAGGAAGGCAAGAAGCTGAAAATTGTCCGCGAGCTTATCGAGGAAGAAGCTAAAAATAAGGATAATAAGGAAAAGAAGCCTAAGCGTGAGCCTACCGAAAATGATATTTTCTGCCATGACTTTGAACAGCGTCTGGTAGAGTTTTTGGGCACTAAGGTTAAGGTTGTTCCCAAGCTGGATGAGCAGGGACGCCAGGGCGGTACCATTCACATTGAATACTATTCCGCTGAGGACCTGGAGCGCATCTATGAGGTGCTGCAGCAGGGACGCCACGAGGAAAAACCGCTTAACGGCGAACCTAAGCGTCTGAATGTGTGATTTCAGAGTTTTACGCTAAGATATGAAGGCCGGTCGTACATGTGCCGGCGGTAATTTAGACAAGCTTTGGTATGAGGGGGCTTTTATTGATGGAACAGGCCAATCTTTTGGTTAATACACATTCGGCAGCAATTATTGTTGTACTGCTGCTTATTGTGTTGGTTGCGTTGGGTATGTGCTTCAGTCTGAAGGGCAGATTGAATAAGCTGCAAAAAAAATATGACTTCTTTACTCAGGGTAAGGAAGCCAATATAGATGTTGTGCTGACAGATACGCTGCAGGAGCTGCATGCGGTGCAGAATGAGCTGGCAGCTTTGCAGGATGAGCATCAGAAGCTGCAGGCACAGGTACAGAACTGTCTGCAGAATGTTAAGATTGTGCGTTATGATGCCTTTGACGCTATGGGCGGTGAAATGAGCTACTCTCTGCTGCTTACGGATGCGAATAATAAGGGTATTATTTTGACCAGCATTTACGGCAGAGAAGAGAGCCGTTGCTTTGCGAAGGATATTGAGAACGGCAAGTCCAGCTATCCGCTGGCCGAGGAAGAGCAAAGACTCTTGTAATTTAAATAGTGATAGTGTAAGAAAAATCCCGACAGGCTGCTGTCGGGATTTTTTGCGTCTTAAATTATCATGCGTTAAACGCCCTCGAACAGCCTCAGCAGAATAAACATGCTCTCGCCGAAGCAGAGGTAGCGCAGCCAGGTGCGGGGATAGACAAAGCCTTCCTCGTCCTCGTCATAGGCACCGCTGATGCGGGCGTGAATAGCGAAGGATTCCAAAGCTGCAATCACGAGCAGCAGAAAGCCGGGTGTCCAGGTAGTGTCGTGCAGCATCAGCCAGATACAATATAACAGGAAGAAAACATCCAACAGGAAGTAAATGATAAAGGTGGTGGCGCTGCCGTCGATGATAATGACCTGCTTGCGGCCGGGGTTGGCACGACGCTCGTCTAAAATTCGGGAAAAGCGCTGCAGCAGATAGGCGATTTTATGGGAATGAATAAAATGAAACATGCGCACACACAAGAAAAATAAAGCAATAAAATTCATAAATACCTCTCGTTCTATAAATAGTTTGGCCTGCATTTGTAAAGCCAAGTAAATCTTCTGCATTATATTATACACTATATGCAGGCGGAGCGCTATAAAGGCGCCAAGAAGACACAAAAGCTACAAAGTTTATTCAGAAAATACAAAAATACTGAAATAGTAAACGCAAAAATAGAAAACATAAAAAATGTATCAGTTTATGTGTAAAATACTCATGTATACAATGAACATGAAAAAATTCGTTGACAAAAGTGTAATACAACAGCTATAATTGGTTACATAAAGTTGCTGGGATAGTGGTTGAATCCGAGAACACTCCCGGTACTGTGTTTTATATTTTATTTTTAAAGGGAAAGAAGGACTCAAAATGAAAAAATGGAAGAAATTAGCATCAGCGGCTATGGCTGCTATGATGTGCGCCGCATTGCTCACAGGCTGTGGCGGAGAAAAGAAACAAGCTGATACCGGAGATACTATTAAGGTTGGCGCAGCATTCGAATTAACCGGTAATGTTGCTAACTACGGTAAATCCATCAACGAAGGCTTCAAGCTGGCTGTAGACGAACTTAACAAAAACGGCGGCGTGAACGGTAAAAAAATCAGCGTAGTTGAAAGCGATAACAAATCTGAGCCGGCTGAATCCGGTAACGCTGTAACCAAGCTGATTACTCAGGATAAGGTAGTTGCTGTTGTCGGACCTGCAACCAGCGGTTGCGTAAATGCTGCAACTCCTATTACTACTGCCAATAAGATTCCTCAAATTGCTCCGGCTGCTACCGCACCGAGCATTACCGTGGAAAACGGCAAGGTAAAGGATTTCGTATTCCGTGCTTGCTTCATCGACCCGTTCCAAGGTCAGGTAATGGCAGTATTTGCCGATAAAACTCTGAAGGTTAAAAACGTAGCTATTTTCTACGATTCCTCCAGTGACTATTCCAAAGGCTTAGCAGAAGTATTCCAAAAAACCTTGGAAGGCAAAGGCGGCAAGATTGTTGCTAAGGAAGCTTTCCTGGCTAAAGACGTTGACTTCAAATCCGCTCTGACTAAACTTAAAGCATCCAATCCGGAAGCAATTTACGTTCCCGGTTACTATGAAGAAGTTTCCAAGATTATCAAACAAGCTCGCGAAATCGGCATTACCTGCCCGATGCTGGGCAGCGATGGCTGGGAAAGCCCGAAACTTGCTGAAATCGCCGGTAAAGATGCTCTGAAGGGTTGCTACTATGTAAGTGCTTTCAATGCTAAAGACGAAGACAAATCCGTTCAGGACTTCATTAAGAAATTTAAAGAAAAATATCAAAAAGATCCTGATATCTTCGCAATGCAAGGCTACAATGCAGGCCTGATCCTGGCAGATGCTCTGAAACGCGCAGGCACCACTGATGGCACCAAACTGGCTAAAGCAATTGCTGAAACCAAAGACCTGCCGGTTGCAAGCGGCAAGCTCACCTTTGATGCTAACCACAACCCGGTAATGCCTGCTCTGATTATCGGTTTGGAATCCGGTACTCCGACTCTGGTTGAAAAAATCAGCCTGTAATTGCTAACAAAAAAATAAACATAAAAAATTTTACAAGTAAATATCAGAAAGTACAACAAGACTTCTATTCCATGGGTTATTTATTAAGTTAGACCGGGCGCGTCTACCGGATGCGCCCTCTATAAAAAATATATTTTATTTATTTCTGAGGGGGAATAAACCATGAAAAGAGTAACCAAATTGTTATCTGTACTAGCAGCCGGCGCTATGTTTATGAGCGCGCTGACCGGTTGCGGAGGCGGCTCTAAAGGAGCTGACGGCGATACCATTAAGGTAGGCGGCCTGCTGGAAATGACCGGCGGCAGCGCATCCTTCGGTATTTCCAGTAAAAACGGTATCGACCTGGCACTGAAAAAAATAAATGAAAAAGGTGTGCTGGGCGGCAAAAAACTTTCTTTAGTTGTTGCTGATACCAAATCTGAAGCCTCCGAAGCAACCAACGGTATGCAAAAGCTGATTTCTCAGGATAAGGTTGTAGCAGTAATCGGTCCTAACCAATCCTCTGCTGTAATCGCATCCGGTGCAATCAACAACGGTGCTAAGGTTGTAGATATTACACCTATGGGCACTAACCCGGACGTTACCTTTGATCCGAAAACTAAACAGGTTAAACCCTACAGCTTCCGTACCTGCTTTATTGATCCGTTCCAGGGTACTGTAATGGCAAGCTTTGCTTCCAATGAACTGAAAGTGAAGAAGGCTGCTATCTATATCGATAATACAAGTGACTATGCTAAAGGCCTGGCACAATTCTTCAAAGAGAACTTTATTAAAAACGGCGGTCAGGTTGTAATTGAAGAAGCTTATCTGCAAAAAGATACCGACTTCAAATCTACTTTGACCAAAATCAAAGCTGCACAACCTGATTTCATCTACATCCCCGGTTACTACCAGGAGGTTGGTCTGATTGTTAAACAAGCTCGTGAGATGGGCATCACCGTTCCTATGGCAGGCGGTGACGGCTGGGATAGCGCTAAGCTTCCTGAAATTGCCGGCAAAGCTGCTCTGGAAAACACCTTCTTCTCCAGCCTGTATTCTCCGGACGATACCTCTGATCTGAACAAAGAATTCGTAGCTGAATACAAAAAAGCTTACAACACCAACCCGGATGTATTTGCAGCATTGGCATATGATTCCACTCTGCTGGTTGCAAAAGCAATCGAAGATGCAGGCAGTGCAGATCCGGCTAAAATTGCTGAAGCAATGGCTAAGATTAAAGGCTTCAAGGGTGTATCCGGTGAAGTAACCTTTAACGA
>CAKQHU010000033.1 GCA_934234275.1 uncultured Phascolarctobacterium sp. | reverse complement strand
ACGTCTACACGTGCGCCAGCCAGCATATCTTCCAGATTACGGCCGGAAAGCTGACCATAGTATTTAAATTTTTCTACACTGTAGAAAACGTCACCATCAACAACATAGCCATAGCCATTGTCAATCAAGCATTGTACGGTAGCGATGATATCATTGATATGCTCGGATACACGCGGATAAACATGCGCACGGCGTACATTGAGCTTATCCATTACTTCAAAGTAGGAGTCAATGTAGCGGTTGCAGATATCATACCATTGTACGCCTTCTTTATTAGCAGTGTTGATAATCTTGTCATCAACATCGGTAAAGTTCTGTACATGGGTTACGTCATAGCCTTCGTGCTCCAGGAAGCGGCGGATAACGTCCCAGGTTACGAACGGACGCGCATTGCCAACGTGCGGATGGTTGTACGGAGTAACACCGCAAACATAGATGTTGGCTTTGCCGGGATGGATAGGTACGAATTCTTCTTTTTGTTTGGTTAAGGTGTTATATACTTTAATGCTCATAATAACTATTCCTTTGCAAAAATTCTCTGAGCGACAAGAAGGCCTTGGATGCGAGCAACGCCGTTACGAAGCAGATGAGGCCTTAGCGTCGGTTATCAATCAAAGAGTTACGCCTGCTTTTGCCAAGCTGGATTTAATGCGTTTTGCAGTACGCTCAACACCCAGCAACGGAACCATTGCTGCCAGCTCAGGACCATGCTGATTACCGGTCAGAGCGACACGAATCGGCATGAATACATCCTTGCCCTTCAGCTTGGTTGCTTTCTGAATCTGCTTGAACAGAGCTTTAACTGCAGCATTGTCCAGGTTTTCTACCTTCGGCAGCTCTTCCAGCAGCATATTGATAACGGTCGGTACAGTTTCAGCCTTCAGGACTGCTTCTGCTTCCTCGTTTTCAAAATCGAATTCATCATTGAAGTACATTTCTACGCATTCAGGAATCTGTGCAGCATAAGAAATGTGCTCCTGTGCGGTTGCTACAACGCGTTTGAGCCAAGCCAGCTTCTCGCCTTCTTCTTCGCCGGTCATGTAGCCTGCAGCAATCATGTGCGGTTTAGCAGCTTCAAAGAATGCTTCTGCATCCAGCTGACGCATATAGTGCTGGTTAATCCAGTTCAGCTTGTCGATATCAAAAACAGCGGGGTTCTTAGCAACACGGTCCATGCTGAATTCGTGAATCAGCTCGTCCATGCTGAAGATTTCCTGCTCGCTGTTCGGAGCCCAGCCCAGAAGTGCCAGGAAATTGTTAATAGCTTCCGGCAGATAACCCAGCTGACGATATTGGTCAACACTGGTAGCGCCGTGACGCTTACTCATTTTGGTGTGGTCCTTGCCCAGAATCAGGGAAATATGACCGAAGGTCGGTTGTTTGAAGCCCAGTGCATCATAAACGAGGCATTGACGCGGAGTGTTGGACAGATGCTCCTCAGCGCGGATTACATGGGTAATATGCATCAGTGCATCGTCGATAACTACGGCATAGTTATAGGTCGGAATGCCGTCGGATTTAACGATAACGAAATCACCGATATTATTGGAATCAAAAACTACATCGCCACGAACCATGTCGCGAACGAGAATCTGCTTGTCGGCAGGAACACGGAAGCGAACGGTCGGTTTGCGGCCTTCAGCTTTGAACTGTGCAATCTGCTCTTCGGTCAGATGACGGCATTTGCCCATGTAACGCGGCATTTTGCCTTCTTTAATCAGGCTTTGGCGTTCTTCCTCCAGCTCCTCATCGGTGCAGTAGCAATAGTAAGCCTTGCCTTCAGCCAGCAGCATGTCAGTATATTTTTTGTAGATATCAAGACGTTCCATCTGATGATACGGTCCGTTCGGGCCGCCGACATCAACGCCCTCATCCCAGTCCATACCCAGCCACTTCAAAGCAGCCTTGATATTTTCCTCGGATTCCGGAGTAGAACGCTCACGGTCGGTATCCTCGATACGCAGAATCAGCTTGCCGCCGGTTTTGCGAGCCAACAGATAGTTGAACAGCGCACTGCGCGCACCACCGATATGGAACGGGCCGGTCGGGCTCGGCGCAAATCTTACTCTAACTTCATCATTACACATTGATATATCCCTCCAAATTTATCTATTAACATTAGATTTACCAAAAAGCACAATCATTCCGGCTCCGGCTAACATAAATTTCCTTCCGCCGGTATATCCAAACAGATTACACTTATCAGTCTAATTATTATATCACATCTTGACAATGCTCGCCACAGCTTCAGCGGCAATACCTTCGCCTCTGCCTGTAAAACCGAGCTTTTCTGTTGTTGTTGCCTTAACATTTACGGCAGACTCAGCAACATCCAGAACCTTGGCAACATTAGTACGCATTGCGGCAATATAGCCTGCCAGCTTCGGTCGTTGGGCAATAATCGTCACATCAACGTTATTAACCTGCCAGCCTTCCTCCTGCAAGAGCTTTTTGACATGCAGCGTCAGCTGCATGCTGTCCGCACCCTTAAAGCGTTCATCCGTATCAGGGAAGTGCTTGCCGATATCTCCCATGGCCGCCGCGCCCAAGAGCGCGTCCATCAGCGCATGCAACGCCACATCTGCATCACTGTGTCCCAAAAGACCTTTTTCATAAGGCACCTCAACACCGCAAAGAATTAATTTACGGTCTTCTACCAGCTTATGTACATCATAGCCGCAGCCGATGCGAAATTGCGGTATAACAATCTTATTTTCCATCTTCCTGCTCCTGTTGTGCCAGCAGATTTTCTGCAAAAAGCAAATCCTCCGGCGTGGTAATTTTAATATTTTCGTAGCGTCCCAGCGCTGTCGCTACCTTATGGCCCATCAGCTCTACTACCGAAGCATCGTCGGTAACAGCAGTGGGATGCGCCGCCAAATGTGCGTAAGCCTGCTTCAGCAGTTCCGCGGTAAAAATCTGTGGTGTCTGCACTGCCATCAGCGTACTGCGCTCAGGCGTAGCAGTTACAATACCGTCGGTGCCGACAACCTTGATGGTATCCTTCACCGGAACGGCAGCAATGGCGGCGCCATGCACCTTAGCGGCAGCCAAGGTGCGTTCAAAAACAGCGCGTCCCGCAAAGGGACGCGCGCCATCGTGAACAGCGATATAGCAATCTGTTTCCTCTACTGCGGCCAACGCATTGGCAACACTGTCCTGACGCTCCTTGCCGCCGGCTACTACGCAAAACGGCAGCGTCCGGAAATAATCTTCCTGATAGCCTGCCAAAAGCTCACGGCCTTCGGCAACCTCCTGCGGCGCCAGCACAATAACAGCACGCTTAACCAGACCTGTTGCCTCAAGCATATGCAGACAGTGCACCAGAAGCGGTGCACCGTTCAGCATAGCAAAGGCCTTATTAATTCCCAGCCCCAGACGCTTACCTGCGCCTGCGGCCGGAACAATTACAATGAGTTCATCCTTGCCCATCTCAAAGCTCCTATTTTGTTTTTGCGAAAATCATTCTTCCGGCAGAAGTCTGCAGCACGCTGGTTACAACAACAATCGCACTGTGGCCGATGAAGTGACGTCCGTTTTCTACAACGATCATGGTGCCATCATCAAGATAAGCAACAGCCTGTCCCTGCTCCTTGCCTTCCTTAACCAGGAATACATTCATTTCCTCGCCTGCAACAACTACCGGTTTAATAGCGTTCGCAAGCTCATTGATATTCAACACCTTAACGCCCTGAATACCGGCAACCTTATTCAGGTTATAATCATTGGTAATAATGTCAGCGTTAGCCTGTCTTGCCAAACGTACAAGCTTTGCATCCACGCCTTCCAGATCATCGTAATCGTTATCTACGACCAGAATACGGTTCTTGTAGCTTATCTGCAAATCATGCACCAGGTCCAAACCGCGACGGCCTTTGGCACGCTTCATATTATCCGAAGAATCCGCCAGCTTCTGCAGCTCCTCCAGCACAAAATTCGGCACCACCAGCTGACCATCCAAAAAGCCTGCAGCCATAATATCCATGACACGTCCGTCAATAATGACGCTGGTATCAAGCAATTTATTGCTGCTGTACAGGCGGTCCCCCAAAGGTCCCTCCAATACGCTCTTTGTTTCATCGACAGGCTTTGCGGACTTACGCGTAGGAATGCGGTTAAAAAACTCCACAATATCATTATGCTTACGCAAAGCCAGCTTAGCACCGACAATCGAAAGTACAAGGCTGAGTACGATGGGAATAAACGGTCCGATAACCGGCAGTCTGGAAAAAGGACTGCCTATCAGATTTGCTAAAATCAAACCGATGCCAATACCGAAAATCATTACCAGAATATCACTGGTAGGTACGCTGGAGAGAGAAACCGTCAGACGTTCAGCGTAATTGAACAGCCATTTTGTAATGAATGGTGCCAATACCAGACCAAGCCAGGAAGATATAAAAAGACCTGGTAGGGTCAGTATCATGGTAGCAAAGGTAATTCCCATCAAGCCGTTGCCGTGTAAATCATAGCCCAAGTAATTTGATAAAAACGGTAAAGATAAATTTGTTAGTATGAGTCCGGTTACAATAATAATTAACGATATGCTCAGGCTAATAATTTTTCTCAGCATTTCAATTCCTCCTTTCTCTGAATTTCTGATACATAGTATTTCATCCTACTATTATATCAATTATATAATACAGCTATAATCCGCAAAAAACAAGTAAATAACTTTTTTAAATATGACATTAATGAAAAAAAGGCCTAAAAAATTTGCAAAAAAACCGTTTTAAAGCAGTTTCTAACTCAACAGCCTTAAAACGGTCTTTATATTCTGCCTAATTACAGCAACGCTCTAACCAGTTGCCCGCCTTCTCTGCGTCCACATCCTTAATCAGCATTATTTCACTTTGCAAAATCTGCTTTGTACTGTGCAGTAATCTGCGCTCACCTACGGAAATTTTCTTTCTGCGTTCTAAAATAGTCAGGATTTTAAAGATTCTTGCGACCTCAGCAACACTGCCGCTTTTTATCTTCTGGATATACAGCTGAAAGCGCCGGTTCCAGGAAATTGCCTTCACCGTCTGTACATCCGGTACTTCATGCAGCGTATTCTGAATTATTGCCAGAGTTTCATCATCGCCAATATAACGTAAGCCTAATTTTTCGGCGTTTTCAACCGGTACCGACACTGTCATATTGTCAAAAAGCATTTGTAAAATGTAATACTTCACAGTCTCGCCATCCTGTATATGTGCTTCTATATCCTTAATAATAGCTCCACCATGAAGCGGATATACCACTCTGTCACCCATCGCAAACATCTTCAACCCTCCTAAAATTATAATTCTGATAAATATATTGTAGCACGCACCTTCTTTATTGTCAAAAATATTTTATTTTACCACTATCTCCCTAATATGTCAACCTTTAACTATGGTGTTGCTCTATCTTCAGAATTCTTTTAACATTTAGCGATAAAACTACACTTAAAAAAATAATATTTTACAAACTGTTAACTAATTACGGCTTCTGCTGCCCCGTTAAGCTCTTGCAAAAGATATTTTTTTCTTGCATAATATAAGTGTCTAAAACAGCAAAGGAAGTAAAAATTATGGACAGCAACGAAAAATATGAATTATTATTAACACAGCTTCGCGCAAAAGAAGGCTTTATCTGCGATATGGATGGTGTTATCTACCACGGAAATAACCTGTTGCCCGGAGTAAGAGAATTCGTAAACTGGCTCTATGAAGGAAAAAAGAGCTTTTTGTTTTTGACCAACGCCAGCGAACGCAGTCCCAAAGAGCTGCAGCAAAAGCTTTTACGTTTGGGACTGGAGGTTGACGAAAGCCATTTCTATACCAGTGCTCTCGCCACTGCCAAATTTATCCATTCGCAGGCCCCCGGCTGCAGTGCCTATGTTATCGGCGGCCCAGGTCTTGTAAATGCGCTTTATGATGCCGGCATCACAATGAATGATGTTAATCCCGATTACGTTGTAGTCGGCGAAACCAATTCTTATAATTATAATATGATTCTTAAGGCAGTAAGCCTGATTAACCAGGGAGCACGCCTGATTGCTACCAACAGCGACCTTACCGGCCCCTCTGATTTCGGTATCATCCCCGCCTGCCGCGCATTGGTCGCACCTATTGAGCTTGCTACCGGCAAAAAGGCTTACTTCGTCGGCAAGCCTAACCCCTTGATGATGCGCACAGGCCTGCGTCTGCTGGATGTTCATTCAGAGGATGCAGCTATGATTGGCGACCGTATGGATACAGATATCGTTGCCGGTATGGAAAGCGGTCTGATGACAGCTCTTGTTCTGAGCGGCGTAAGTACGTTGGAAAATATCAAGGAATTCTCTTACCGTCCGTCTATCATCTTAAACGGTGTCGGCGATATTCCGAGTAAATAACATTATACTTCAAGGGCTACCGCACCCGGCAGTTCTTTTTATTTAGCTCAGCACTTGACTTAAAGTACACTCTAACATGTATAATGTAAGCAAGAATTATATAAAGGAGCCTTAATGAATAATATGCGTATTTTTCTTTTCGTCGGTACGATTGATGCTCTCATGAGTATCATCGGATATATGTATTATCGCCACTATCTGCCCTTCGGCCGCACACTGACCTTCGGGCTTATATATCTGCTGATGGCACTCGGCACAGCTGTCAGTGTCATTCTGCCGCAGGGAACGCCTCATTTTCTGCTCAAGCTTACTGCTTGGATAGAAGGCCTTTGGATTGCTTTTTGCTACTATACGCTTCTGCTGGCAATCATTCATCTTCTCTGCCTGCTTATCAGCAAAATCGGCGGTTGGCAGCTGCCTTCAGCAAAAATCAGCATCATCGGCCTTGCCTTTATCTGCTGCTTCATTACCTGGGGCAGCTGGCGCGCCTTTCACCCGACAGTACGCACAGAAGCGCTGGTAACGGAAAAGCTGCCGCAGAATGCTCATTATAAAATTGTCTTTCTCACCGACCTGCATATGGGAAGAATCCTCGGCCATGACTACGCAGAACGTCTGGCAGCACGTGTCAATGAGCAAAAGCCGGACTTTGTTGTAGTCAGCGGTGACATGCTTGACGAGCGCATTTTTTATGTAGAAGAAGAGGATACACTTTCTGCCTTAGCTCAAA
This sequence comes from uncultured Phascolarctobacterium sp., assembly GCA_934234275.1. Taxonomy (GTDB): domain Bacteria; phylum Bacillota; class Negativicutes; order Acidaminococcales; family Acidaminococcaceae; genus Phascolarctobacterium_A. The sequence goes on along the minus strand of CAKQHU010000033.1, from coordinate 3,444 downwards.
TCAACGCGCCTGTCTACATGGCCTTCGGCAACCATGATTATCTTGATGAACCGCTGCGTTGGCAGCAAATGCTAACGGAAAAAGGTTTTCATATCCTGCGCAACAGTGACACTGTAATCGACAACAAAATCAAAATAACCGGTATTGATGACTACAGCAAAAACCGTACCAATAGCCAGCTTATAAACCTTTCATCCCAAAATAAAGACTACTACAGTATTCTGCTCGATCATCAGCCCCGTCGTATGGATGCTGCGGCTGATGTAGGCTATGATCTTTATCTGGCAGGCCATACGCACACAGGACAGCTTTTCCCGAATCGTCTTGTGACGAAGAAAATGTATAAGCTAGACTACGGCCGTACAAGCTTCGGTAATCTTACCGCTATCACTAATAACGGCTACGGCTTCTGGGGACCACCCGTCCGCACAGAGGTTGCTCCGGAAATGGTTGTATTGGAGCTGCGGGGAAAATAACTCTTATTAAAAAAATACGCAACAGAAGAATTTAAGCTGTTGCGTAAAAAGTTCAGGACCACTGCGTGTTTATAGCGTAGTGGTCCTTTTGCTTGACATTATTCAGCTTTTGCTTCTTTGGGTGCTTCAACAATGATTTTGGCATCAACAACATTTTTCTTAATGGACTCAATGCCGCGTTTGCATCCTGCCATTGCCTTGTAGCCTTCACCGGTAGCAATAATCTGTCCGTTGGTTGCTTTCAGACGGAAACGGAATTCTCCGGCCTTGTCTTTATAAACTTCAAATTTCGGATGCTTACAAGGGGTAAAGCCTTCTACCGTCTGGTCCTCTATCGGAGCAACAGGAGCATTGTTGATAACACTGGCAATACCCTTACGACAGTACTTCTCATCCTTATAAACCTGGGAGCTGGCAATGACTTCACCATTTGCAGCTTTTAAATTAAATTTAACGCCATTTTTTGCCTGAGAAATTACGAATTTACCCATTTTGTAGCCTCCTTTAAATTTAGTATGGTCTCTAAGTTTATTTTATGCCATCAGCACTAAAAACACAAGTATTTTTATTTAAGCTATACCATTTAGCAATTTTTAATCGATAACATTCTCCAATGAACCGATTTTTTCGATAGAGCAGACAATTTTATCGCCGTGCTGTAAGAATGTCGGCGGTTTCATCCCCATGCCAACACCGGCCGGAGTACCGGTAGCAATAATTGTACCTGCAGCTAATGTCATACCCTCTGACAGCTCTGCAATTGCCCCACAGACAGTCTGAATCATGTAACGGGTATTACTGCTCTGGCGCAGCTCTCCATTAACCGTACAGCTGATATCAAGCGTCTGCTCATCGCCGATTTCATCTGCCGTAACAATACACGGTCCCATAGGAGTGAACCCATCAAGGCTTTTTCCCAGATACCATTGCTTATGACGCGTCTGCAGATTACGCGCGCTGATATCATTGATAATTGTATAACCGAAAATATAAGCTCCTGCGTTTTCTTTGCTGACACCCTTGGCATTGCGTCCCAAAATTACTCCCAGCTCTGCTTCGTAATCAAGGCTGTCTACCAATCCTTCATAACGAGGAATACTTTCACCGCTTGCCGTTGCTCTGTTCACACGCTTGGAAAAATAAATTGTGTAGGGGCGTTCACCGCCGAAAGCTTCGCTGGAAAAGCGTCCTGCTTCCTGAGCATGTGCATCATAATTAATACCGAGGCAGACTACATCCTGACGCGGATGAACGATAGGTGCCAACAGCTTTACTTCCGAAAGCTTGACTGCAGCGCCCTGCAGAACATCATCATTATCAGCCAGGCGCTCAAGCTTTGCCTTCATCTCAGGCGTATAGCGGCATATCAATTCATTCATATCCGCAACTGCCAGCTCCGGCACAAGTCTTGCCAATAAATTCAGTCTGTAAACTGATTCATTCTCACGAAAGCCAACAAGGATTTCCTCACGTCCCGCTATCTCTACTGTATAAAAACGCATTATATCTTCCTCCTCTTGGAATATTGATAGTTTGTAGGCTGCTAAAGCTATAGTATTTTCGGAGCATATATCCGGAAAAAGGATTAGCATAACATTATTATACACAGACTATCGCCGGAACGCAAAAAAAGCAGGAACCGAAGTTCCTGCTTTTTACAGCTCTAAATTAGATGAGTTCGATGATAGCCATTTCAGCTGCATCGCCACGGCGAGGACCTACTCTGTAAATGCGAGTAAAGCCGCCTTGTCTGCCTTCATATTTCGGAGCAATTTCTTCAAACAGTTTTTTGGTAATGGTTTCGTCAACCAGAACTGCCATAACCTGACGACGAGCATGCAGGTCATTGCGTTTAGCCAAAGTAATCAGTTGAGCGGATTGCTTAGCAACTTCTTTAGCTTTGGTAACGGTAGTTTCAATCTTACCATATTTGAAGAAGGAAGTTAAAATGCTGCGAAACAGAGCCTTACGGTTGCTGGAGTTACGACCCAGTTTTCTGTATGCCATGTACTTCTGACCCCCTTAATTATTCTTCATCGTTTTTACGAAAATGCAAGCCCATATCCTCAAGTTTCTTTTTAATCTCTTCCAGAGATTTACTACCCAAGTTACGAACTTTAATCATATCAGCTTCTGTTTTCTGGATCAATTCTTCGACAGTATTGATACCTGCACGTCTCAGGCAGTTATTGCTGCGGACGGACAGATCCAAATCGTCGATAGACATTGTGTTTTGACCCTCTTGCTTGCTCGGTTCGGGAGCTTCAGGCTCAGAACCGCCAGCTACAGTGATTACAGAACCTTTGCCATCACTGGTCTGGAAAAGCTTGAGATAGTCAATCAGGATGGTGGAAGCCATGTCAACAGCTTCATCAGGCTTTATGCTGCCATCTGTCCAAACTTCCAAAGTAAGCTTGTCATAGTTGGTAACATTACCTACGCGGGTATCGTTAACAGCAAATTTTACTCTGGTAATCGGAGAGTAAATGGAGTCTACCGGAATAACGCCGATAGGCTGATCAGGCTGTTTATTTTTGTCCGCAGGTACATAGCCACGGCCTTTATCAATATGGATTTCCATATTGAAAACTGCGTCTTTATCTAAAGTCGCAATATGCAGCTCAGGGTTCAGGATTTCAACATCGCTATCAGCAATGATATTTGCAGCAGTAACTTCCTGTTCACCGGAACATTCGATACGCAGAATCTTTTCCCCTTCACCTTCCATTTTAAGGCACAAAGCCTTAATGTTCAGGATGATATCAGCAACATCCTCACGAACACCAGGAATGGTAGCAAACTCATGCAGAACACCGTCAATCTTGACGTAGGTTACTGCAGCACCCGGCAGGGAGGACAGCAGCACACGACGCAGGCTGTTGCCCAGCGTGATGCCGTAGCCTCTCTCGAGCGGCTCCCAAACGAATTTGCCATAACGACCATCTTCGCTGACATCAGATGTAACCAT
>CAKQHU010000032.1 GCA_934234275.1 uncultured Phascolarctobacterium sp. | reverse complement strand
AAAAAACCAGTGGAAATTTACCTGACGGTAAAACTCCACTGGTTTTCTGTTTAAGGCTGGGTTTTGTCCCAGCCTCTTTTTTGTTGCCGAAATTTTTCTTATCGACTGTTATCTAAAGCCGGTGAGCATAATAAAAGCGCAGAGCTTTCAGTATTTGACTGAGCTTCTCTGCGCTTTGGTTTTTATTTCTTGATTTCTACGTCTACCTCGAATAAACGCTTCCAGGGGAAGGAGAGGGTAAATCTTGTGCCTCTTGTTATAGAATAGCTGTTGGCCATGCTCTGGCAGTCGGCGGTAATCTGCTGCAGGATGTTTTTTTCTTCTGTAGCAAGATCATATTTCAAATCTTCACGGTTATGCTTTTCCAGCTCGTTGGAAATGCTGCGGCGGGCATTGCTCTGGTAAAACCAGTCGTCGATAAGGCGCTGGCGTAGCAGGCTGTTGCGTGCTTCGCTGCTCATATCGCGGGCGATAAGTCCTTGGGCGATGGCATAGCCTACGGCGTTGTCAGCGGTGTTCCAGCCGTTGTAGGCTGCTAACGGCTGCAGGTTGATGCTGTTGGCCAGCAGGCTCATAAAGCCGTTGTCCGCACCGTTGGAATAGCTGATATCGGCCAGGGAAACGTTGCGTCCGGAACGGAGCAGCTGTCCCAGGATTCCGACAAAATTTTTGTTGCCGGCAGATGCGAAGGGCTGATTGTCGTCTGCTGTGGAATCCTTGACGATACCGTCCTGTGGCGTATTGAGTGCCAAAATAAGGTCGGCGTTGTCAGCGGATTGTGCCTGTACTGCACCGGCAGCGATAATCTGCTGCGGCACGCTGTCCTGCAGGCGCGCGTCGCTGTACTGGGGCAGGGTGGAGGCGCCGGCCCCTACGCTGTACAGGGGATAAACGGAAGGCTTGTAGCCGTTGGCTTCGTTGTAGGCACGGGCGATTAAAAGCAGGCCGAGCTGATCAACTCCGTCCAAAATCTGAAAGCAGTCCCTGCTCATATCAAAGGTGCTGAGGCTGATTTTGCGTCCTTCCATGTGTGTAGCGGAAAGAGTGGCGTTATCATCCTTGCCGATGGCTAAATAATGAAATTTGCCGTTGCGGGCCATACGTGTAAGCTCCTGATTGATAAGCAGATTCTTTTCACGGCGCTCCAGCCAGTCGCCCAGCTCAGCTTTTTTCATGTTGCGCTCCAGTGCCTGCATCGTCAGCTTTTCCTCAGGCGACAGCTTACCCTGGTCCTGTTTGTCCAGCAGCTGGCTGTAGGCAAAGATGCTGGGGCCGATACTGCTGTAGTAGGGTGGCTCTACACGCCCTTTGCTGGCGCGTGGGGTACGCATAATCGTCGAAAAAGCATAAAGCTTTATCGGCAGGGTTGTTTTCAGCTTGTAGAGGTGATTAACGCGCTTTTGCAGCTCATCCTGGCTTACGTTGTGTGTGCGCGAGCCGACAAGGCCGCCGTAAACAAGGCTGTCTGTGCTGATAACTGCGGCATCGGCCTTGGGAGCCTTGTGCTCCAGCCAGTCCCAGATAGCTTCGGGATTACCGTTTTTTTCGTTAGTGGCAATATATTTTTCAGGCGGCAGAATAATTTTACAGTTTGCAGCCTCCATTGTCTGCTGTACATAGGCGGAGCAGACAGGTCTGTTGTCTAAGGGTACATAAAGAATAGTCAGGCGTTTGGCCTGGACGGAAACCGGCATCAGTAAAGCAGCTGTGCAGATGGCTGCTGCCAGCTTATGGTGCCGGAATGTGAATTTTGCCATGCGTACGCCTCCTTGATTATTAACAGTTCTGAATATATACGTTTTATAAAGGTTAATATACATGCACAAAGGACTCGTTGTTTGGCATGTTTACAAGTAGAAGAATTTATTTTCTTATTATACTATGAAATAAAAGTTTTTTCCAGTGGAAGCTTGACAAGCATTGCCGGTGTGCTATAATAAACTGGTAAATGAAAATAGTAACAGTAATGCGAAGGAATTGCCGTCGTGGAGGGTTCTACAGAAAATGCTGCCGTGGCTGAGAGCAGCAGGAAGGAAACGAAGGGCGCACCGCCTTCAAACTGACTGCGGAACGCGCAAGCAAGTATGCCAGTCCGTATTACCGGCGTTAACGGTACCGAGTGGGCATATGTCACTACATATGTCAATGAGGGTGGAACCGCGGATAACTCCGTCCCTTTGGTGTGGGACCGGGGTTTATTTTTTTGCCCGGACTGCACTGTTTACGATACATCATGTTAGGAGGAAACAAAAATGTCTGAGGAAAACAAATTTAGCTTTGAAAACAAGGAATACCGCCAAACCTATTGGCACACCTGCTCCCATGTGCTGGCGCAGGCTATGAAGAGATTGCATCCGGATGTTAAGCTGGCCATCGGCCCGAGCATTGACAACGGCTTCTATTATGATTTCGATACTCCGGCTCCGTTCACTCCGGAGGACCTCGCTGCTCTGGAAGGCGAAATGCGTAAAATCTGCAAGGAAAAGCTGAAATTAGAGCGCTTCGAGCTGCCGCGTGCCGAGGCTGTAAAATTCATGGAGGAAAAGGAAGAGCCGTATAAGGTTGAGCTGATCAACGACCTGCCTGAGGATGCAGTTATCAGCTTCTATAAGCAAGGCGACTTCACCGATCTGTGCGCTGGTCCGCATCTGGACTCCACCGGCCGCATCAAAGGCAACGCTATTAAGCTGACCTCTGCTACCGGTGCTTACTGGCGTGGCGACTCCAACCGCAAGATGCTGCAGCGTATCTACGGCATTGCTTTCCCGAAGAAGGAAGAGCTGGACGCATATCTGGCACAGCAGGCTGAGGCTTTGAAGCGTGACCATAACAAGCTGGGCCGCGATCTGGAATACTTCACCACCGTTGATTATATCGGCCAAGGTCTGCCTATCCTGCTGCCGAAGGGCGCACGTGTAATCCAACTGCTGCAGCGCTGGGTTGAGGATGTGGAGCAAAAACGCGGCTATCTGCTGACTAAGACTCCGCTGATGGCTAAACGTGACCTGTACCGCATTTCCGGTCACTGGGATCATTATCTTGACGGCATGTTCATCCTGGGCGATCCGCATGACGAAACTAAAGAATGCTTCGCTCTGCGTCCTATGACCTGCCCGTTCCAATATCAGGTTTTCCTGAACCGTCAGCGCTCCTATCGTGAGCTGCCGATGCGCTTGGGCGAAACCTCTACTCTGTTCCGTAACGAGGACAGCGGCGAAATGCACGGCCTGATTCGTGTGCGTCAGTTCACCATCTCTGAAGGCCATCTGATTCTTCGTCCTGACCAATTGGAAGAAGAATTTAAGGGCTGCCTGGATCTGGCTAAATACTGCCTGGAAACTGTAGGCATGCTGGATAAATGCACCTTCCGCTTCAGCCAATGGAATCCTGCAAACCCGAACAACAAATATGAAGGCACCGCTGAGCAATGGGATCATGCACAGGCTGCTATGAAGAAAATCCTTGATGACCTCGGTGTTAAATATGAAGTTGGTTTTGACGAGGCTGCCTTCTACGGTCCGAAGCTGGATATCCAGTTCCACAACGTATTCGGCAAAGAAGATACCATCGTTACCATTCAGATTGATATGCTGCTGGCAGAGAAATTCGGTATGTACTATGTTGATGAGAACGGCGAGAAGAAACTGCCGTATATCATCCATCGTACTTCCCTGGGCTGCTACGAGCGTACTCTGGCATACCTCATCGAAACCTATGCAGGCGCACTGCCGACCTGGATGGCTCCGGAGCAGGTTCGCTTCCTGCCGGTAACCGACCGTGCTGTTGACTACTGCTATGAGCTGGCTCATAAGCTGGAGGCTAACGGCTATCGTGTAACTGTTGATGCACGCAACGAAAAAATCGGTAAGAAAATCCGCGAAGGCCAGCTGGAAAAAGTTCCGTACATGCTGGTTGTTGGCGACCGCGATATGGAAAACAATACCGTTTCTCCGCGTAACCGTACCGAAGGCGATATGGGCGCTATGAGCTTCGAAGCATTTGAAGCAATCCTGAAGGACGTAGTTGATTCTAAAGCTAAAAAATAATATTTTCGGCTTCTGCTGAGATAAAAGAGCGAAGGCTGTGCTGTCAAAAGTGCAGCCTTCGTTTTTGATTCTCAAGATATTTAAGAATTTAGCATTATAGAACTTGTGTGATTGGTCTTATAAATTTAAATAAGCCTCCGATATACTGTTAAAAGAAGTTATATCAGAGGCTTATTTCGTTTAAGCTTATTGAGAAAAAATACGCTTGTACTGTATTTTATTCTGTTTTTACACCTGTATCTGTCCATACCTGCAGCTCTGCCTCGAAAATTCTTGCCCAAGGGAGCTTGGCACCGACGCTGAAGTCGCGCAGATAATAGCTTTGGCCGTTTTGCTGATAAAAGGGTGTGCGTCCCAAATTATCGTGCAGCAGCTTATATGCCTGCAGGCTGAGCTTTCCCTGAATATATTGCTCTGTTGCCGTTTTATCTTCGCTGTCCAGCTCTACGGGATTTGTACCAAAGGCTTCCAGTGTTTGCCGCAATTGGGGATGCACTAACTTTTGGTAATAATAATCTTCGAGTATACGCTCTGCCGTAAAGTTCAGGTTGGCAGCGTAGAGTGCTGCCAGCCGCTCGGTGTCCGCATCTGCTGCCTGCAGCTGACGCAGACGGCCGCAGAAAAGCAGTCCCTGTGCCAAAGCTGTGCCTGACGAATTGCTGAAGGTATTCCAGGCGGCGTAAGCGGCAAGCTTATTGATTTGTACGTTGTGTGGCAAAAGCTGCGGCAGCAGCAGCTCTTCGGCTTCAAAGTTGGCGCTGCTGTCGATGAGTGCAACCTTATAGCCTTGGTCCAGCATTTGCTGCAGCTCTTGTGCCTGCTTGGCAGAAGGACGAAAATCGTCGTTACCGCAGTTAACATAGCAGATGAGGTCTGCAGCTGCAGGCGTAGTGACCTCGGTTGCACCGATGAGTTTAAGCTGATTGCGCAGCGCTGCACCGACGCAGACGGCCATGTAGGGCATATCTGTACCTTCTGCTTTGGAAGAAGTATAATGCAGGTAAACTTTAGGCTGCCAGCCGCTTTGTTGCAGGTAGTAACGCGTTAGCAGCAGGGAGGCTATTTCATCTGCGCCGTAGGTGAGCTGTGCCTGCTGCTGCAGCTTTTGGGCAGCGATGCTGTTTTGCAGCTTTACGGCACTGGCATGCGGCAGTCCGATGGGTGACGCATCGTCCTGTCCGAAGGTTATTTGTCTGTTGTCCGTGGCAAGCTTAAGCAGGCCCAGGTTAAAGCGGTCGCTTTGCTGATAACGGCTACGGTATTTATCCAGAACCTTGGCAGGAATTTTAGCTTCTGTGCGGCGCAGCTCCTGCGTGAGGGCGAAGCTGCCGGTGATGCGCACCATGTCGGCAAGTTGGGAATAGCGCATCAGCTGATATTGGTACCAACGGTCCGGCAAAAGCTGATCACTGACGAGCAGGCGCGGAATGACGGAGAAGATTGCCTGCTGTTTTGTCGGAGAAAGCTGCTGCAGCTGCTTTAGCAGCGCATCCTCTTCCGCCGGGGTGGCGGTGTTCATGCGGGCGGCCAGCAGGCCGCCGTGCAGCAGGTTATCGGCAGAAATGATGCTGTAATCGTATTTGGACTGGTTTATCTGCAGCCATTGTAAAAGTTTTTGTCTGTCAGACGGCGTCCGGTAGTTGTCAAGACAGGCTTTTGGCGGTAAAATTACATTTAGGCCTGCAAGTGCGCCCAGCTTTTGCACCATGGTGCTGCAGACGGGGCGGCTGTCCAGCGGCAGCAGCAGAATGCTTTGCGTTGGCGGCGGCTGCGTCAGTCTGAGCGGAGTGCTTGAAGGCAGCGCAAGGCGTAAGCAGATGCCTGATATCAGCAGTATGGAGCAAATTATGAAGATTAGTTTGCTTGAATTGCGCATAAGGGTGTCCTTTGAAAGAATTTAGAGAAGGTTAGTTGTTGTATGATTCATAAGTTTGGATGAATAGAGAGGCTCTCCTTGGGGAGAGCTGTCGCCTGTAAGGCGACTGAGAGGGGATTGCACTATTGATGCTTATGTTTCACAAACCCCTCTCCGTCATCGCAAGCGATGCCACCTCTCCCCGAGGAGAGGCTATGTGTCAGACGTTTTTTGTCTAAAGTTGCTTTCATCTCAACCCAATTATAACACAGAGGAGCAGTATATGAGAATAATTACCGGCAAGGCCCGCGGCCTGCAGCTGACTGTACCGAAAACATACGATGTACGGCCGACTGCGGACAGGGTTAAGGAATCCGTTTTTAATATTATAGGTAGTAAGATTATCGGTGCTGAGGTGCTGGACCTTTTTGCGGGTACAGGTAATCTGGGCTTGGAAAGCTGGAGCCGTGGCGCTGCAGCTGTTACGTTTATTGACGCGAGCAAGGAATCGCTGCGACTGGTGCGCAGCAATATTGCCAAGTGCCGTGCTGAGGCTGACTGCAGGGTGCTGCAGGGAAGCGCTCCGGCAGTTGCGGAAAGGCTGGCGGCAGCAGGGGAGCTGTTTGACTTTGCTTTTTGCGACCCGCCGTACAATAAAGGCTGGATTGAGCAGATAATTGCGCTTTTGGGCAGGAAGTCGTTTTTGCGTCCGGGAGGCTATCTGGTTGTGGAGCGCAGCGCGCATAATGCACTGCCGGAGCTGCCGGCAGGCTGTGAACTGGTACGCAGCAGCCGTTACGGTGAAACAATAGTGGATTTTATTTGTTATAATATGTTATAATATATAGTATTTTGGAGAATAAAAAGGATTCTCGGCTTTTATGTCGAATAAAAGACAAGATATAATATAGGAATTTCTTTGGTCATTTTTGATTAAGGATAGATTAGGAGGTCTGGCTATGCGCAGAGCAGTTTGTCCAGGAAGCTTTGATCCTGTTACTAAGGGTCATATTGATATTTTTGAAAGAGCAAGTGCGATGTTTGATGAGCTTATTATCAGCGTTTTTCATAATCCCGGTAAGGATAAGGCTATGTTTTCCATGGAAGAGCGTGTGGAAATGCTTAAGGACGCAACCAAGCACATTCCTAATGTAAGAGTAACCTGTTTTTCCGGCTTGCTGAATGAATTCTGCAAAAAGGAAGAGGCTCCTTTTATCGTCAGAGGCTTGCGCGCTTTTACCGATTTCGAATATGAATTCCAAAGAGCGTTGCTTTTGAAAAAAATCGATAATGATCTGGAAACGGTTTTTATTATGACCAATGCCAAATATTCCTTCGTCAGCTCCTCCGGTGTGCGTGAGCTGGCAACCTTTGGCGGTCAGCTGAAGGATTTGGTACCTGAATGCATTGAAGAACGCGTACGCAAGCATGTTTACAAAAAGTTTGAATAGATTTTAGAGGGGTTGATATCATGATTGAACGCAACAAAACTAACGTAGCACTTGATGGACTTTTTGAGCAATTTCTGAATTTGATATCCGAGGCAAGGCGTGTTCCTCTGGTAGATAAGATTATGGTTGATGAAAACGATCTGTTGAATATTATTGACGATCTCAAGGAAGCAATTCCTCGCGAAATCAAAAGCGCTAACCAGGTATTGGAGGAGCAGAAGAATATTGTCAACAAGGCTTATGCCGATGCTGACCGTATAGTGCAGCAGGCTAAGGATGAGGCCGAGCGTATTGTCAGTGTTGCTCAGGCTGAGGCTGATGCCAAGGTACAGCAGGAGGAAATTGTTAAGCAGGCCAATGCTGCGGCGGAAGATATCAAAGCCAATGCTTTGCGCTATCAGGAGGAAACCAAGACTGCTGCCGATGACTATGCTTTGCAGGTAAAGCAGGATTCCCTGCAATATGCAGAGGATATGCTGGCTTATTTGAGCGGTAATCTGTCCAGTGCTTTAAAAGGACTGGAAGAAAATAAAGTAAACGTAGAAAATGAGATGCAGAATCTTAAGCTTCCGGCAGTTGCTGAGGAGGCTCCCGTACAGGAAGCTCCCGAGGAAGAATAAGAGCAATATAAAAGCTGTAACGATGAGCGTCATGCAAATGCGCTTGCGTTACAGCTTTTTTGTTGCCTTACAGCAGATTTCGCCGGTATAGTCTGATATTATATTTTGCTGCGGACATAGACGGGTGACTGATAAAAGTCATTGCCGCTGCGGTTGAGTGTTGCATCTTTCTGCAGCAGGGACCACAGATCGGTAGCAGTTACTTCTGCTGACAGCTGCGTCCGATAGGCGGCGTTGTCGTTGTGAAGGGCGTTTTTACCAAACTTGCTGATGATTGGCAATTGAGCGTTTGTTTTCATCGTGTGCAGCAGCTGACGACCGGTGTCATTAAAGGCCAGCACGCGCAGATAGGCCGGGGCTTGCTGCTGCCATACTGCTTTCGGAAGGTCCAAAAGTATTTGCAGCAGCAGACGGCGGATGCGGCTGGCAGTGTAGCGCTTGCTGCTGCAGGCCGCGAGCGCGGCTTGCAGGCTTGCGCAGTTAGCGGCCTTGCTGAGCAGGTTTTCGAGGCCTTCGCTGGCTTCGCAACGCTCCGACAGCTGTTGTGGCGAGAGCAGGCGCAGACGGTATTTCAGCAGCTGCCACAAAAGCTGGGCGTCGTAGCCTCCATTGGCAAGTGCAGCGTGTGTATAGTCGGGAACTGCCTGCTGCCAGCTTTCGTTACCATCAGCCATTGCCCGGCGGATGGCGCTGGCGCTGGCTATACTGCTGCCGATAGCGGTGGAGTTGTAGCCCTCGTCCGTGCGCTGCAGATAAAGCGGTTGAATGTCTGCGGCAGTTTGCAGCAGTGCCTTGGTGTATTCCAAAGCCAAAATGTCATTGGGAGAGCGGAAGGCTGTATTCGCGCCTAAAATTTTTTCCCAGGCCTGCGCATAGCTTAAGCCGTTTTGCAGCAGCTTACGCAGCCTTGCTTGCGCTTCAGCGCTGCAGGCAAGGCTTGCTGCTGCCTTGAAATCGCTTTGCGGATGCTCTGTGCCGCAAGCAAGTGTGTTGACGCAGCCTGTGGCTGCTAAAAGCTGCACAGCGCCTTTGGCAAAGAATTCGGCACTGCGCAGTGTAAAGACGCAGGGGAGCTCCAGCACCAAATCGGCACCGCCCTGTACCGCGCAGGAGGCGCGCTGCCATTTGCTTAAAACGGCAGGCTCGCCGCGCTGCATAAAGCTTCCGCTCATGACGACAATGACCGGTTGCTGCGTCAGTCGCTTTGTTTCCTGTATATGATATAGATGACCGTTGTGAAATGGATTATATTCGGCAATAATGCCTGTTGCCTGCATATTTTTTACCTCGCATGATTTTATCTCTGTGAATATTATAACATAGGCTGGAAATTGAGAAAATATTTCTGTTCAATTGGCCGCAAATAGTGTATACTAATAGTGTATTGGTATTTAAGACTCGATTTAATTTTGGCGTTGACCGGGAGGCTTATTGTGATTGTTTTCGTAGTAAATTGTGGCAGCTCCTCCATCAAATATCAGCTGATAAACATGGAAGGCGAGCGTGTCATGGCCAAAGGCCTGATTGAACGCATCGGTATGGAAGGTTCCACACTGAAGCATACGCCGGCAGGCAAATATACAATTGATTTAAAAGAGGAAATTCCTGACCATAAGGTTGGTATCCGTCTGGCTATTAAGGCGCTGACCAGCAAGGAATACGGCGTTATCAAGGATATGTCCGAGATTGATGCCGTAGGTCACCGTGTTGTGCATGGCGGCGAGCGCTTTACCGACAGCGTACTGATTACCAGTGACGTGCTGCGCGGTATCGAGGCCTGCTGTGAGATTGCACCTCTGCATAATCCGCCTAACCTGTACGGCATTAATGCCTGCATGGAAATTATGCGCGGTACACCGCAGGTGGCTGTTTTTGATACGGCCTTTCATCAGACGATGCCGAAGGTTGCATACCTTTACGGCCTGCCCTATGAAATGTATGTAAAATATGGTGTACGCCGTTACGGCTTCCACGGCACTTCACATAAATATGTGGCTTTGCGTGCTGCGGAGCTGATGCAGGAGCATATGAATGATTTGCGTATCATCAGCTGCCATTTGGGCAACGGTGCCAGCATCGCGGCAATCAAATACGGCAAATCTATTGATACGAGCATGGGCTATACACCGCTTGAGGGCTTGATTATGGGCACACGCAGCGGCGAGATTGACCCGGCAATTATTCCGTTCCTGATGGAAAAGGAAAATATGAATGCGCAGCAGATTGATGATTACCTGAACCGCCGCAGCGGTATTCTCGGTATCAGCGGTCTGTCCAGCGATTTCCGCGATCTGGAAAGCGCTGCTAACCGCGGCGATGACCGCAGTCAGCTGGCAATCGATGTTTTTGCCTACAAGGTAAAAAAATATATCGGCGGTTATGTAGCGGCAATGGGCGGTGTAGATGCTATTGTCTTTACCGCAGGCCTGGGCGAGAACTCTCCCTTTATGCGTGATAAAATCTGCAACGGCCTGGAATATCTCGGTACGCGCATTGATCCGGACCTCAACCAGGTACGCGGCAAAGAGCGCGAAATCAGCGTACGCCGTGCGCGTGTAAAAATTTTTGTTATCCCGACAAACGAGGAACTGGTTATTGCCCGCGATACATATAACATCTGCCGCAGAATCATTAAGCTGTAGGCATTTGCATGAGGTTATAGTAACTGATAACAGTTTTTATCCGTACAAAGCATTTTTACTTGACAAAGAGCGGTAATACCGCTATAATTGTAACGATTGGTGAAATAT
>CAKQHU010000031.1 GCA_934234275.1 uncultured Phascolarctobacterium sp. | reverse complement strand
GACGCAGGCGTTGTGTCCTACAAAATCGAAGGACGCATGAAGCGCCCGGAATATGTTGCGGTAGTAGTAGATGCTTACCGCCGTGCGATTGACAGCTATCTTGCCGGTGACTACAACGTGCCGGAGGAAGATTTGGCGAATATCGAGCAAATCTTCAACCGTGACTTCACCACCGCTTATTTGGAACGTCGTCCCGGACGCACAATGATGAGTGACCGCCGTCCCAATAACCGCGGCGTGCTTATCGGCCGTGTAGCTAAGCTGGACAAAAACCGCAATAAGGCGGTTATTAAGCTGGATAAGGAGCTGCATCTGGGCGATGGACTGGAGTTTTGGGTAAGCGTAGGCGGACGTGTAGGCACCACCGTTACGGATATGCTGTGCAACGGTAATAGCGTGCAGAGCGCTGCCCCCGGACAGCAGGTAACGATTGACGTGCCTAACGGAGTACGCTTGAATGACCGCGTTTTCCGTACGCTCGACAGCAGACTGATGAGCTATGCGCAGCAGTTCTTCGGACCGGATGCCAAAAAGCGCATTCCTGTGGATGCTGTTGTTACTGCGCGCTTAGGCGAGCCTATGACCGTTACACTGACGGATGATGAAGGCAACGTCGGCTACGGCGAAACCGATTTTATCGTAGAGGCAGCACGCAAGCGTGCGCTGGATGAGGCCGGCGTACGCAAGCAGTTGGACCGCCTCGGTACGACAGAATATTTCCTGAACAGCCTGCTTTTTGAGCATGACGAAAATGTTATGGTGCCGATGAGCGAAATGAACGAAGCACGCCGTATGGCATGCGAGGCACTGGATGCTGCACGCCTGAATGCCTTCGCACCGGCGCGCACAGCGGTGCACAGCTTCAGCGAGCAATTAGTGCCGCAGGCACACAAGGCCAAACAGCATGAAGCTGTTTTGGTAGTGCATTGCGACAGCGTTGAGAAGGTCAATGCTGCGCTGCAGGCAGGCGCTGAACGCATTCTTTTCGGCGGTGACTGCTTCAACCATCAGCTGCCGTCAGAGGCGGATTATGCTAAGGCTGCCAAGCTGGTGCGCAAGGCAGGCCGTCAGCTGGCCTTTGCTACACCGCGTATCATTAAGGAAGCACAGCTGGCATATTTCGATAAGCTCTTCACTCTGTGGGAGGAGCTGCAGCCTGATTTTGTTTACATCAACAACAATGGCTTGTGGCCTTTGGCGAAGAAGCACGCTGCGCTCAATTTGGTAGCAGATATGTCGCTGAATATTTTCAACAGCCAGACACTGCAGTTTTGGCAGGAGCAGGGCGCTGCAGGCGCAGTGCTCAGCCCCGAGCTGACCATGGCGCAGGTAGAGCATCTTGTGAGCGTCAGCCCGCTGCCGTTGGAGTGCATGATTCAGGGACGTTTGGAAATGATGGTTTCCGAATACTGTGTAGGCGGCAGCTTCCTGGGTGCGCTGGATAAGGGTGCCTGCAAGTTTAACTGTGCAGAGCCTTTGTTCTTGGGTGACCGCAAGGATGCACGCTTCCCGATTGTGACGGACCAGTTCTGCCGCATGCATATTCTGAATGCGCATGAGCTTTCCATGACTGCCAATGTGCAGCACATGGCGGAAGCAGGCGTAGCGGCGCTGAGAATTGACGGCCGTGATTACGATGCGGCACGTCTGGGTGAGCTTGTGGCGCTGTACCGCAAAATTCTCGGCGGTGCGGTGGAGGCACCGGAAAATCTGCCGGGTACTACAAGAGGCCACTATTTCAGAGGCGTAATGTAAAAGCAAATGTCAGCTTAATGAGCTGAAGCCTTTATCGGCATATTTGATGAATATTAAATTTGTCGGCAATTGTTTTAAATCGAATAATAATAAAGAAATGGATGCTTCTCTGCATTTGAAGGGAGGCATCCGTTTTTATTTTAATCGGTGAAGAAATTTATTGCTATTTGTATATTTAGATGATAATATGTATTTTAGATTTATAATTCTTTAGACGATAAAGAACATTAAAAAAGGGGATGTTGGTATGATTTTTAGAGAAAACAGTGTAAAAAATGGTGTAGAAAAAGACGGAGATTTATTTTACTTTTTTCATTATATTGCTAGCAAAAACAATACTAATAACTTTGATGAACGATCAAAAATTTTTTTAATAAATTTTAAAAACGGACGTAGTGAAACAGTGCAATCTGTTTTTGAACAATTAAAACCTCATTTAAACAATGCCTCGTTTTCCATTTGTGCAGTCCCGCCGCATAATGCATATTGGCAAGGCAATGATGGACCTCATAAATTAGCAAGAAAGATTGTACAATCAATATCTGCTGAAAATAAGCAGGTTATTGATGCTACTGATTGCGTTGTTCGTACTAAAAATGCTAAACCTAGGAAGTTTGGTGGTGATATCGAGTTTAAGGATACATTGACAATAAGTAATATTGATAAGATTAAAGATAAGGATGTTTTACTTATAGATGACGTATATACGACAGGAAAGACGGTAGAATATATTGAAAAATTATTAAAAGATAATGGCGCCGGAAAAGTTATTAAGTTTGTTGTTTCCAAAACATTGAATCCTAGTATGCAGTTTGATGCACAGAAGCCAAATGAGAAAAAAGGGTACATCATAGATATTGAAGATGTTGTTATATCGAGAACTGCGTTAAAAGAGCAGTCGTTTAGCAATGTAAATCCCGATGTAGTGCAGACAATCAAAAAGTTAGATAACTATATAACCTTTTTTCCCAGAATCTTGGGTAAAGATATAAAGATTGAAAAACAGGCTGACGTATGCCTTGTAACAAGCGGTAAACGAAAAAATATAGAAAGTA
This sequence comes from uncultured Phascolarctobacterium sp., assembly GCA_934234275.1. Taxonomy (GTDB): domain Bacteria; phylum Bacillota; class Negativicutes; order Acidaminococcales; family Acidaminococcaceae; genus Phascolarctobacterium_A. The sequence continues at coordinate 8,028 of CAKQHU010000031.1, read as the reverse complement.
TCGCAAGAGAACTGGATATAGATAAAATCATAGATTGTCGGGATGGTAAGACGCATACCGAGAGAATACTGGCTGCCAAGACTTTGCTGCAAACCTACGAAAGAAACACTTTTGTGATTGCCAGTACCAATGTTGAGATGCAAATTGCAAAGTATCTGCATATGAATGCTGTTTTAGTAAAATGGTTTCATCAGGACAAAGAATCTTATGCTGATACGATTTTTTCAAATACAGATGATTTTACTGCTGAAAGTTTATTACAATTAAATAATTTGAGTTCTGTTTATTTCGATAGAAAAGAGCTTAATCTTCAGGAGATTGATGATGTGCATGAACTTTATCATAAACTGCCTATCAATTTAAATAATGATATTAATCGCTTAATATGTGCAGAACGAGAGTATTATAAGAAACTTCGATGTGATGACATAAAGGCTGTACCGGTTAAAATCAGTAATGCAAAAGAAATATGGGTTAACCAAGCTACATCTATGGATGAGAAACTAAAAAGATTAGCAAGTGTTGTAAATGCCCAAAGGATTGGTAAACCCAATGTTAAAAAAAACCTTAACTCCGCTAGCCTTATCCATGTTGTAAATGACCGAAGGATTGATAAACCGAATGTTAGAAAGTAAGCTGATATTTTTGACATTGCTGCATATACGTGGAATTGGTCGTAAAAGTTTGACAGACATTTCGAAAGAACGTCTTTGTTTAGTGCAAAATCTTCAATCTTTGTATGAGCTTTACCAAGAATTAAGAGATAATAACACGCGTATCGAAGCAATAGATGTGTCTGAGCTTGAATGCTATTTTAAAATTGCAGAAAAAATATTCAAAGCTCATGCTCAAGCAGGCATTACAATTATAGACAGATTTGATGACGAATATCCTCAGAGCTTTAATTTGCTGAAATCACCACCGGTTTTACTGTATGCCAAGGGAAATCTATCCTGCCTGCATAAGAAATGCGTTGCAATTATAGGAACACGGCATATTAGCCCGCAAGGGCAGGAGATGGCAACGCTTGCCGGAAAAGTAGCGGCGGATAAAGATTTTACAGTTGTCAGTGGTTTGGCAATAGGCTGTGATACTGCAGCGCATAAGGCTTGCCTTGACAATAAAGGCTTAACCGTTGCGATATTAGGTAATGGCTTAGATACAATCTATCCTGCAGCTAACAAGGGGTTAGCTGAAAGGATTTTAGCGAGTGAAGGATGCTTGCTGAGTGAATTTCCGATGGGCGTTAAAGCAACCGCATATAACTTGGTGGACAGAGACAGGCTGCAGGCGGCACTTAGTTATGGAACAATCGTTGTAGAGGCCGGCATTAAGAGCGGTACAATGAATGCGGTGCAGGAAACAATGCGGGAACATAAGCCTTTGGCTTTTTTTGCATATGACGAAGAACATTATAGAAAGCATGCTGACAGTTCCGCTAATAAAGAATATTTGTCGCAGGAAAAGGGTGCTGCTTTGAATGATTCAGATAGTATTGAGTATTTTCTTGCGCAATGTAAGACACTGCCATGTGCTGTTGAACAGAGTTTATTTTAATTCCATCTTTCCGTTCCTGCCCAATCTATGATATAATACTAAAGTTATAGAGAAAAAAGACCTTATGGTCAGAAGATAAATTTTAGAGGAAAAGAGGAATGTGAAATGACAAATGGATTTGCAGCCTTAAAGGTTTGTGCCCACACCGTAGAGCAGCTTCAGAAAATGGGCATCAAAAAGCCGATGCCGGTACAGGAGCAGGCTATCCCGGCGCTGTTTGCCGGACGTGACGTAATCGCCCGTGCGCAGACAGGTACAGGCAAGACACTGGCGTTCTTAGTGCCGCTGGCAGAAAAAATCGATACTGCCAAAAGCTACGTGCAGGCTTTGGTAATTACGCCGACGCGTGAGCTGGCGCAGCAGATTGCCACCGAAATGAAAAAAATCCTGGGTGAAAGCGATATCAAGGTGTTGGCTGTTACCGGCGGACGCGATTTCGAAACGCAAAAATATAAGCTGGAAGGACGCAGCCATGTGCTGATCGGTACTCCCGGCCGTCTGCTGGACCACATCCGCAAGGGAAACACCGACCTTGGCGGTGTGCGCTATCTGGTGCTGGACGAGGTTGATGAAATGCTGCAGCAGGGCTTTATGGATGAAGCGCTGGAGCTGATTGCTATGACTGCGCCGGAGCATCAGACTATGCTTTGCTCCGCAACTCTGTCGGAAGAGGTTCGCAAGCTGGGACGCAAGCTGACGAAAAACTGCGCGCTGATTGATATCAATCCGGACCAGGCTACCGTGGAGAAAATCAAGCAGATTTGCCTGAAAACAACCGACGAATACAAGAACAAGGCTGTGGCAGCGCTCATTGACCGCCTGAACCCGTATCTGATGATTGTTTTCTGCATGAGCAAGGAGCGCACCAAGGAGCTGGGCGACTGGCTGGGCATGCAGGGCTATAACGTTGATGTGCTGCATGGCGAAATGTCTCCCGCAAAGCGCAAAACTGTTATGAAGGCCTTCCGTGATGCTAAGATTCAGATTCTTGTTGCCAGCGATCTGGCTGCCCGCGGATTGGACGTTGAAGGCGTAACCCATGTTGTGAACTACGATATTCCGCATGATGTCGACTGGTATGTTCACCGCATCGGACGTACCGGCCGCGCAGGCAATGAGGGCGAAGCAATTACGCTTTATACAGCCGATGAGGTTAAATGGCTGCGTAATATTGAAACCAAGCTGGGTATTCTGATGGAACGCCAAAACCTGGAGGGCGGTGTTGTGGCACGTCGCGTTGCTGTGGCTGCCAAAAAGAAAAAGCCCGCAGGACCTAAACGCGGACGCAATGCTGTTGCTGATAAGCGCAAGGCTCCCAAAACCGGCAGTAACCGCCGTCAGGGTGCTAAAAAAGGCAAATAAGCCTGCTTAGAAATAAAAAAAAATTATGGATGCTTCTCTTGCTTTACAGAGAGGCATCCGTTTTTTCTTATGCCGCAGAAGAATGTAACTTATGAGCGAATGTGCATTTTTTATCTTTTCAAGTATAGAAAAAATATGGTAAAATATAATGGAATAGGTATGCAATAAAAAGAGAACAGGAGGGCAGTATATGTTGACAATTCGTGAATATAAGCAGGCAGCAACTCTGGAGGAGGCGTGGCAGCTGAACCAGAAGCGTCCTAACCGTGTGCTTGGCGGTATGCTGTGGATGCGCCTGAGCAAGGGCAATGTGCAGACGGCGATTGATTTGTCGGCTTTAGGCCTGGATACAATAGAGGAAACAGAAACGGAATTCCGCATCGGTGCGATGGTGAGCTTGCGCCAACTGGAGCTGCATGAAGGCTTTACCGCCTACAGTGAGGGAGCAAATAAGGAGGCGCTGCGCCATATCGTAGGTGTGCAGTTCCGCAATCTTGCTACCGTTGGCGGCAGTGTGTTCGGACGCTTTGGTTTTTCCGATGTGCTGACACTGCTTTTGGTGATGGACAGCTATGTGGAATTATATAAGGGCGGTATTGTGCCGCTGGCAGATTTTGTAAATATGCCGTATGACAGAGATATTCTGGTGCGTGTTATCGTCAAAAAGACGGCAGCGCATTACAGCTATAAATCCGTGCGCATCAGCAAGACCGATTTTCCGGTGCTGACCTGTGCGGCGGCGCTGACGCAGGAAGGCGTGCAGGCCGCAGTGGGCGCACGCCCGGCGAAGGCTGCGCTGGTGAAGGATGCAGAGCAGCTCGCAACGCTGCCTATGACTGCCGAGAAGGCGCAGGCCTTTGCGGAATATGCTGCAGGCTTACTGCCGACGGAAACCAATCCGCGTGGCAGTGCTGCGTACCGTACACACCTGATTAAGGTGCTGACAGCAAGATGTTTAACAGAACTGGGAGGTAAGGCCTGATGGAGATAACCTTAACCTTAAATGGCAAAAAGCTGACACGTATGGTGGAGGCTGATACAGTTTTACTCGATTTTCTGCGCAAGGAAGGCTGCTACAGCGTGAAGCGCGGTTGCGACACTACCAACTGCGGCCTGTGCACTGTATTTATGGACGATAAGCCGGTGCTTTCCTGTGCTATTCTGGCAGCGCGTGCTGCAGGCCACAGCATCGTAACGATGGAAGGAATACAGCAGGAGGCAGAGGAATTCGGTGCCTTTATTGCCGACCAGGGCGCGGAGCAGTGCGGCTTCTGCAACCCCGGTATGATTATGAACGCTATCGCGCTGTTGCGTGAAAATAGCGAGCCTACGGAAGAAGAAATCAAGGAATTTCTGGCAGGCAACCTGTGCCGTTGCTCCGGCTATGAGGGACAGCTGCGCGGAATTCAGAATTTCATCGCCTGGAAAAAAGCTCAGGCGCAGGCATAAGGAGGGAAGCTGCAGATGAAAATAGTTAACCAATCCTACCGCAAAAAGGATGCTATGCAGCTGGTGACAGGCCAGCCTGTCTACACCGATGACCTGGTGCCGAACGACTGCCTGCTTGTCAAGGTGCTGCGTTCTCCGCATGCGAATGCTATTATTGAAAGCATCAACACCGCTATTGCAGCCAAGGTGCCTGACATCGAAGCAATTTATACCTGGGAGGACGTGGACCAGGACGGCGAGCGCTGCACCTATGCAGGCCAGACCTATCCCGAACCGAGTCCCTATGACCGCCTGCTGTTGGACCGTCATGTACGCTTTGTAGGCGATATCGTAGCGATTGTTGCCGGCAAAACGGAAAAGGCTGTCGACAAGGCGCTGTCTTTGATTAAAGTAAAATATCAGCTGCTGGATGCAGTGCTTGACTTTCGCACTGCGCTGGATAACCCTGTGCTCGTGCATCCCGAGGATACTTGGAAGGCGAACTGCCCGGTTGGCGCCGATAATAAGCGCAACCTGTGTGCCCACGAGGTTATCGAGGATGGCGAGGTTGATAAGATTCTGGCGGAATGCGATGTAGTTATCGACCAGACCACTCATACCAAGGCTGTGCAGCAGGATATGATGGAGCCGTTCGTAACCTATTGCTCCATTGATACCTACGGCCGTCTGAACATCCTCAGCTCTACGCAGATTGTTTTCCACTGCCGCCGCATTATTGCGAACGCGCTGCATATCCCCAAAACCATGGTGCGCGTGGTTAAACCGCGTATTGGTGGCGGCTTTGGCGCTAAGCAGAGCTGTGTCAGCGAAATGTATCCGGCCTTTGTTACCTGGAAAACCAAAAAGCCGAGTAAGATGATTTTCTCGCGTTATGAATGTCATATAGCTTCCAGCCCGCGCCATGAGATGGAAGTGCGCGTGCGTCTTGGTGCTACCAAGGAAGGTAAAATCCGCGCGATTGATTTATATACTCTTTCCAATACCGGTGCTTACGGCGAGCACGGTCCCACGACTGTCGGCCTTTCCGGTCATAAGTCTATTCCTCTGTACCGTACCGAGGCCTTCCGCTTCGGCTTTGACGTAGTTTACACAAACCTGCAGGCAGCAGGCGCATACCGCGGTTACGGCGCTCCTCAGGGCATCTTTGCCGTGGAGTCCGCTGTGAATGAGCTGGCGGCACGTCTGAAGATGGATCCGATTAAGCTGCGCGAAATGAATATTACGCGTGAGGGCGATATTATGCCTGCTTATTATGGTGCGCCCAATACAAGCTGTGCGCTGGACCGTTGCCTGGCGCAGGTACGCGAGATGAGCGGCTGGGAGCAGAAGTTCCCGCTGCAGCAGCTGCCTGACGGCAAGGTACGCACAATGGGTGTGGCTATTGCGATGCAGGGCAGCTCCATTCCTTACTGCGACGTCGGCGGTGCTACCCTCAAAATCAACGATGAGGGACATTACACTCTGCTGATCGGTGCTGCCGATATGGGCACCGGCTGTGATACCGTTCTGGCGCAGATGGCAGCAGAGGTTCTGGAATGTGATTACGATAACATTACCGTATTCGGTGCGGATACCGATGCTTCTCCTTATGACTCCGGTTCCTACGCATCCAGTACAACATATATTACCGGTAAGGCCGTAGAGGTCTGCGCACAGCGTTTGCGCGGCAAGATTTGCCAGTTGGGAGCACGCCTGCTGGAATGCGGCACGGATCAGGTTATTTTTGACGGACGTGAGGTGCGTGATACCGTCAGCGACAAGGCTGTAAGCCTCTTTGATATCGCCACCGCTTCCATGGTGAATAACGATATCGCTCTGGAAGAAACAGTAGAGCAGAACAGTGTGCTGTCGCCACCGCCGTTTATGGCCGGTGTGGCTGAGGTTGAAACCGACCTGCTGACAGGCGAAGCGCAGGTAGTGAACTTCTATGCATCTGTTGACTGCGGTACTCCGGTTAACCCGCATCTGGCGAAGGTGCAGACCGAAGGCGGCATTCTGCAGGGCATCGGCATGGCGCTGATGGAAAACGTAACCTACAGTCCCAAAGGACGTATTTACGAAAACTCCTTCATGCAGTACAAGGTTCCCTGCCGTGAGGATATCGGTCATATCTATGTTGACTTTGCCAGCAGCTATGAGGAAAGCGGTCCCTTCGGTGCCAAATCCGTGGGCGAGCTGGTAATCAACACTCCGGCTCCGGCGATTGCCGATGCAATTTATCAGGCAACCGGCAAGCGCTTTATGACTTTGCCGATTACTCCGGAAAAAATTGCTATGGGCGTTGACGAAGAATAAGATTTTAATAGGCTGAAAACAAATGTGGTTGCAAGACCACATTTGTTTTGGCAAGCGTTATTCTCAAGTGAGAATGACGAGGGGAAGGACTACAATCATGTATGACCAATACAACCGCAAAATAGATTATCTGCGCATCTCCCTTACCGACCGCTGCAACCTGCATTGCCGCTATTGTCAGCCGGAGGTGAGTGAGCATGTGCCGCATAACGAAATATTGCGCTACGAGGAGCTTTTGCGCATTTGCCGCGCTGCGCTGCAGCTTGGTATCCGCAAATTCAAAATCACCGGCGGCGAGCCTTTGCTGCGCAAGGGCTGCAGTGATTTTATCGCTAGCCTGAAGCAGCTGGACGGTGTGGAACAGGTGACGCTGACAACAAACGGCACACTGCTGGCGCAGCAGTTGCCTGCGCTTATTGCAGCAGGCGTGGACAGCATCAACGTGAGCCTGGACACGCTGGATGCAGCGTATTATACAGAGCTTACCGGCGGTAGCCTGGACAGCGTTCTGCAGGCATTGCAGGAGTTGCATGTAGCAGGAATACCGTTCAAGCTGAACTGTGTGCCCCTTGCAGAAAACGGCCTGGCCGACACTATGCAATTATTGAAGCTGGCGCACAGGTATAACGCGCCACTGCGCTTTATTGAGCTGATGCCGTTGGACTGCAATGCTAATCTAAAAGGAGTGAGCGGCAGCGAAATCCGCAGCCAACTGGAGCAGGCAGACCTGGAGCTGCAGCCCGATGCACAGCGCTACGGCAACGGTCCCGCAAGCTACTGGCGCATCGGCGGCTATAAAATGCCGGTGGGCTTTATCGAACCGCTGCACAATAAATTCTGCGCTGTCTGCAACAGGGTACGCCTTACCTCCGTGGGCATGCTGAAGCCCTGTCTTTACTGTAACGAGGGCATGAATCTGAAGCGCTTGCTGCGTGACGGTGCAAGTGATGCGGATTTACTTCAGGCCATGCAGGAGATTATTTACGCTAAGCCTGCGGGACATAGCTTTGAGGTGGAGGCGGCAAGCTTTAATATGAGCCAGATAGGCGGATAAATACAGGCTTTGAAGGAGCAGACGATGAGTGAATTTACACATTTTGACGCTGCGGGCAATGCGCTGATGGTGGATGTCAGCGATAAGGCTGATACCGCGAGGGTTGCCGTGGCGCAGGGAAAAATCTGCGTAAGCAGAGAAATATATGAAAAGATTGCTGCCGGCAGTATAGCCAAGGGTGATGTGCTGGGCGTAGCACGTGTTGCCGGAATTATGGCAGCCAAGCGCACCAGTGAGCTGATTCCGCTGTGCCATCTGCTGCAGCTGACGAAGTGCACGGTAGATTTTGAGCTGTTGGCGGAAAACGGCAG
>CAKQHU010000030.1 GCA_934234275.1 uncultured Phascolarctobacterium sp. | reverse complement strand
ACCTTGGCAATTGCTGCCTTGGCTAATTTAATCGCCTTCGCTGTCGCTTCGGCCTTATCCTTCAGCACCCAGGAGCACTGCTCACGAATGTTGGCAATCTCCACCATGTAGGGATTGATGCCAACGCCCTCCGCACATTTGCGGAAGGTTGCCTCGTGCATACGCGGCGAGCAGCTGCAAACAACAATTCTGTCCAGCTTATAATCAGCAACAGCCTTGCGAATCAGCTCCTGGCCCTGCTCGGAGCACATATATTTATAATCGATGGCATAGGCAACGTCCGGAATTTGGCGCACTGCCTCTACCACCCGGGCAACATCTACCGTGCCGGCGATGTTGCTGCCACACCAACAAACAAAAACACCAATCTTTTGCACGTAGCTTCCCCCTATTTATTGTATTTTCTAAAGGCTGCAACCAAAAGCTGCTGCGGCATATCACTCGGATAATGCTCTACGCTTTCGGCAGGCAGCTTATTGTTGCCCTGCTGACGAATCTGCAGCAGGCGCAGCGCCTCCATAACGCGCGCCGGACTCACGCCGCGCGGGCAGCGCTCCTCGCACGCCATGCATGACAGACATTGCCACGGTGCGTCAGTCTCCAAGAGCTCGGACGCATGACCGCTGTTTAAGTCCCACACTACGCGGTGGGGCAAAAGGTCCATCTTAAAACCCTCTGGACAGTTCGCACTGCAGCGGCCACATTGCATGCAACGACGCACGTCGGTAGCAGCAAGGCGCAAAATATCTTCTGTCAATTGCTTTTCATCAACAGCCATTATTCTGCACCTCCTTCGCTCTCCGCAACACCCAACGCTTCAGCAAGAAGCTCCGTAAAGTAGCGCGTCGGCAGGCTGCCTGCGGCACCATTGGCCGTCAGGTTATATGCACACAGCGGGCAGGCCGTAACCAGCTCCTGCGCACCACAGCTTGCAGCATTATTCTTAATTTCACTGACGAGCTTTTCACATTGCGCCTTATCCTTCAGCGCCAGATAACCGCCGCAGCATTCATTGCGCATGCTGTAAATAACCGGCTCTGCACCCAACGCTTTAATAAAGGCTTCCATAACAGTTGGACTCTCTACGTCATCGAGGGCCAAAACCGCTCCCGGTCTAAGCAGCAAACAGCCATAATAAGCGCCAACCCTGCGTTCCTTCAAAGGATGGCTTACAAGCTGCGCCAGTTTTTCCCAACCGATTTCATCACGCAAAACCTCCAGGTAATGCAAAACTCGTGTTTCACCGGCATAAGGCTCCTCCAATTGCAGATAATTATTCACCTTTTGGCGAATCTCCGCATTCGTTGCCATATCGTGATTCACACGTTTGATGACATGGTAGCACGCACTGCACAGCGTCACCAGTACGCCGCCGTTTTCACGCGCTACCACAAGCGCACGCACCGCACTCAGACGCTCGGCAATAGCATCAGGCGCCATCGGGTAAACCGCGCCGCAGCACTGCCATTCCGGCAGCTCCACCAACGGAAAGCCCAGCACCTCAGCACAGCGTCGTGCTGCCATATCCAGCTGCTTCGCCTTCGTTGACAGCGTACAGCCAGGATAATAATTATAAATCATCGTCTTTCCCTCCTTCGCAAAGGACATAAAACAACCTTGACCAAAAAATTGCTTTATTACGTATCTATTCTACATTAATTCTGAAAATACTGCTAGTAGCAAAGAAAAATTTTCTCGATAATACATATGATAGTGAATTTCTTCTAAAGAACAAATCGAGAGCAATTAACCTTCTGAACAGGCATAATCATACTTAAAATGTAATACCAAACGAGCAATTCATATACCGTGCAGTGAATAAAAATTTTAGCTAATAAGTGTCCGGAAGCATAAAAGTACCGCAACTGTCTGAGCGCTATTATATACTAATATTGTACAATCTATTAGCTTAGCGCGAGTTTTGCGGCACTTTGTCATGCTTCCACACGAAATTTGCGTTAAGAAATTTTTTCTGAGCGAAACGGTATGTGAATTGCTAAGTAATTATCAAATATTTTATTTCATTCCATACAAAAAGAGCTGCTACGAAATCTCGTAACAGCTCAAAGAGACAAATTTTAATCCTGCCAGTAATCCAGCTTTTGAGTCAGACCGATCTTGCTGGCCTTAAACTCAGGATTCTTACCGGCATCGCGCTGCTCGGTGTAATCATCAAGCGCACGCAGAGCAGGACCGCCCAAAATGCATATAACCGGCAAGTTGATAATTGCCATGAATCCCATGGTAACATCTGCTAAATCCCACATTGTACCCATGCTGGAGCCGGCACCGATGAAAATCAGTACGCAAGCCAGAACGCGGTAGCACAGGGTAAAGGTTTTGCCCGGAACATGCTTCAGAACATAAGCAAAAGCATTATCTACATAATACAGGTTGCCAAGCAGAGTAGTGAAGGCAAACAGTACCATAGATACAGTAATAAACAGCTTAGCATAATCGCCCATGCTTGCTGCCAGAGCTGCCTGTACATAAGGTGCACCGGCAAGCTCTTTAGTCGGCTCGATGCCGGAGCTCAGGCACATGAAAGCGGTAGCGGTGCAAATCAGCAGGGTATCAATAAATACGGACAGCATCTGTACCAGGCCTTGCTTAACCGGGTGAGAAACGTCAGCAGCAGCAGCAGCGTTCGGCGCAGAACCAACACCTGCTTCATTGCTGTACAGACCGCGTTTGATACCGAACATCATGCAGCTGCCGGCAAAGCCGCCGAAAATTGCACTGAAATCAAATGCTTCAGCAAAAATTCTTCCTACAACGCCGGGAACCAAATTGATATGCATAATAGTCAGGATAAATGCTACGGAAATGTAGATAACGCCCATCAACGGAACCAGAGTAGAGGTTGCTTTGATAACACGCTTACCGCCGCCCAGCAGGCAATAGCCTACGAGCACTGCTTCTACAGCGCCGATAATCCAAGGAGTAGTATCCGGATTATAGAAGCTCAGAGCAGCAAAGGTGGATTGCAGATTGTAAGAGCACAGCATATTAAAGCCACAGCCATAGGTTACAATCAAGGCCACAGCAAAGAGTACTGCCAGACCGCGGCTACCCAAAGCAGCTTCGATGTAATAAGCCGGGCCGCCGTAGCTGCCGTGCGGACCACGTTTTTTGTAAATCTGTGCCAGGGTGCTTTCAATAAAAGCAGAAGCGCCGCCGACAACAGCAATAACCCACATCCAGAACACAGCACCATAACCGCCGAGGCAGATAGCTGTGGAAATGCCGATAATATTACCGGTACCTACACGGGACGCAGTAGATACCATCAAAGCCTGGAAGGATGATACCGCACCGGATTCAACAGGCTTCTCCAAAATAACACGAATAGTTTCCTTAAACATACGCGCCTGCACCAGACGAGTACGCAAAGTGTAGTACAGGCCTACACCGATGAGCATGATGATCAGCAAATAACTATACATAAAATTGCTGATTGCTCCAATAATTTCTCCGAACATAAATGTTGCTCCCCCTTTTTTAGTTTGTTTGTTAATTATAACATATTTATTTGCTTTTCCAAAATTCAGAAAGGACGATAGCCTGTAAAGCTAACACTTTAGCACGATATAACAAACCAATTAAGTGATTTTGATAACCTCGCATTCTGCTGCTCTAGTTTAAGCCTTGCAAGCATTCCTTAAGACTAGCATAACAGGGATGCTCGAGATCAAAGGCTCCTGCCAAAGCAGCCTCGCCAAGACGCATGCCGACATATCGGTCGGTGCCCGCGAAATATGTATACAATAAATGCCTGCTGTAATTCAGCAATCCGTTTTCACGCCCACGGCAGCAATTTACAGTCTGCAGATATTCCGCACTCACATTATAAAGATTATAGTAATCGCTGCATTCGGAGCTTTCCTGTCGCAGCGATTGCAGCAGCATATCCTCCAGATAGCCTTTTTGCCAACGTTTAGTAGATTTTTTGCCGGGAAAGAAAAAGTGCGTGCAATACTCCACTTCTCTAAAGAAAGTATTGTCACGCACTGCAAAAAATTTCTGCATACGGCGTCCGCGCTCATCAGCCGCGTCGGCAAAGAATACTGCTTTGCGCACTATTTCTCTGCCTTTCAGCTGTATAAGGCGTTTAGTCAGCAAGTCTAACTTATCGATACTCTGATAATTTACAATCTGCATGTTAGGCAAGCTGATACCCTGCTTAAATAAATGCCGGAGATAGGCATGCATAAACTGCGCCATCTCCAATCTTTCACACAGCAATAAAACCTCACCGGTAATAATGCTTTGCTTACTCAATTTATTTCTCCTTTTGTTCCAACATCTGCTCGGCAGCCTGCACTACCTGCTCCACCGTCAGACGTGTCATACATTGCATATCGTCACACTTATGCTTCATGCCATCCGCACAGCCGGGGCAAGGCGGCAACGCCGTCACAATCGTTGCATCCTTAGTATAAGGACCGTACAGCTTCGGACTGGACGGACCGTACATTGCCACGATTGGCACCTTCTGACTGATAGCAACATGCATCGGACCACTGTCGTTGGTGATAATCAGGCTGCAGCGACGCATTGCCGCCGCCAGCTCGCCGATACGGAAGCAACCGGTTGCAACAACAGGAGTCGTCTTCATGAAGCTGACAGCCTCCTGCACCATTTCTTCGTCCATCGTACCGCCAAAGAATACAGGCTTATAGCCCTTTTCCGCAAGAACATCCGCTACCTTGGCAAAGCGCTCCGGCGCCCAGCGCTTGGTAACAACAGCACTGCCGATGTTAAAGCCCACCAGCTTATCCGAAGCGAACACACCGTGCTCGCGCCAGAATTCCTCTGCATGCTGCTTATATTCCTCGCTCGGGAAAATCTCCAGACCGTCATGCTCCAGCTTCTGCACACCAAGCTGCGTCAGCACATCAAGATACATATCCGCCGCATGGATTTTGCGGTTAAGCGGAGTAAACACATCCCAAAGCGGTTTGAACATGGTGTGCGTTGTACCGCAACGCAATTTCACTTTGGTAAAAGCATCAATAAAGCTGCAACGCTCATTCGGATGCAGATTAATCAGCACATCAAAGTCCATCTTGCTCAGACGGCGGGCACAGGCCATCAGCGCCAGCAGGCTGTTGTCCTTGCCCTTCTTGTCAATCGTAATAACCTCATCCAGATACGGATTGTGCAGCACTACATCCTTCAGCTTCTCATCCGCCAGAAAGGTAATATGTGCATCCGGCGCTGCCTTACGCAGCGCATGGATAAAGGGCGTGGTCAGCGTCAGGTCTCCCAGATGCATCAAAAATGTTACCAATATTTTTTTGCCATTTAATTCTACAGCTTGTGCCATCAGCCCTCTGCCACCTTTTCCTGATAAATTTTATAGACCATATCCGGCGTTATATCATGCATACAATGCCAGTTATCGCATTTTTTCTTCAAGCAGCCTGCACACTTTGCCGGTGAAAGCAGTACCGTGGAATTTTTGCTGCCATAAGGTCCGGTGCGGTCAGCCTTCGTCGGGCCGTACATCGCCACGAGCGGCTTTTTCAGTGCCGCCGCAAAATGCAACGGACCGGTATCCGCACTGATATAGAAGCTGCAGTCCTTAATCAGTGCCGCCAGCTCACGCAGGCTCGTCTGTCCCGTCAAATCGATAACCAGCGAGCTTGCTGCGCCTTCGGCAATCTTCTGTCCCTTGACAGCATCATCGGGACCACCTGCCAGCACTACAGCAGTACCGTCAGCTATAAGCTTTTTCGCCAGCTCGATATAATGCTCGACCGGCCATTCCTTCGTCCACCAGCGTGCACCGGGAACAATCACAACGTAATCGCCGCCCTGCCAGCCGGCCTCCTGCAGCTTGTGCTGCACAGAAGCGGTTTCCTTGCTTAAATCCGGCATTGGGAATTCCACATCATCCAACGAATCAACCTTGGCACCAAGATAACGAGCTACGTCAAGATAGCGCTCAATAACATGGTCCTTGCTATGACTGCCGCCAATCGCCTTGCTCACAAAGCCGCTGCCCTCACGCATTTCGCAATAGCCGATGCGGTTATCGCAGCCGCTGATAGCAGCCAATACCGCACTTTTGAAAAGGCCCTGCATATCTATCACCAGGTCAAAATGTTTGCTGTGCAGCAAAGAGCGCATTTCGCAAAAATATTTCAGCTTATCACTGAAGCCCAGCTTATTAAATTTTACCTTATCAAAATAAAGTACCTCGTCAATCACCGGCGGATCAGGTACAAAGCCGGCAAACTGCGGATGTACCAGCCAGGTGATTTTGGCCTTGGGATAACGCTTGCGCAGCGCTGCCGCAAAGGGCAAAGTGTGCAGGATATCACCCAAAGAACTCATTTTGATTAACAGGATATTCCGATACTCCATTATCATCTCTCGCTTACAATATTTTTTACGAAATCCAGCAGATTGCCGCCCGTGTAAAGATAGCCTTCTACACCGGCAGCCTCCGCTGCCTCCACATCGCGCTTGCTGTCACCGACTAAGAAGCTCTGCTCCTTGTCGATATCATATTCTGCCAGCGCCTGCAGCAGCATTCCCGGTTTGGGCTTGCGACAGTCGCACACACCGGTATATTCCGGCACGCTGCCCTCGGGATGATGCGGGCAGTAATAGATTTTTTCTATTTTACCGCCTGCCGCAGTAATTTCACGCTGCATATAAGCATGCAGCTCATTCATCTGCTCTACTGTATAATAACCACGCGCAATACCGCTTTGGTTCGTTACAATAAAAATTTTATAGCCAAGCTGCGACAGATACGCCACAGCCTCGCGTGCACCGTCAATCCAGCGCAGGTCCTCAATTTTGTAGAGATAGGCTACATCAACATTGAGCACGCCATCTCTATCGAAAAATACCGCCTTAGCCTTCATAAACGTAATAACCGCCGGTCTTGTCGAGAAGCTGGCAATATTCCTCGGCAGCCTCTTCAATCGGAGTAAAGCCTCCGTCATAGCCTGCTGCCAAAAGGTTGGTGTCATCTGCTTCAGTAAAGCTCTGGTATTTACCCTTCAGTACTTCAGGGAACGGTACATATTCCAGCTCGCCGCTGCCAAAGTGGTTCAGCACAGCCTTAGCCAGAGTATTGAACTGATGCGCATGGCCGGTACCGCAGTTAAAAATACCGCTGATTTCCGGATGATCCCAGAAGTAGAAGTTTACCTTAACAACGTCCTTTACATACACAAAGTCACGGGTGTGCTCGCCCGGGCCATAACCTGCGTACTCGCCAAACAGGCGAACTTTATGTTCTGCCTTCCATTGGTTATACATTTGGTAAATCATGGAAGCCATTTTGCCTTTGTGGTTTTCCTGCGGACCATATACGTTGAAATAACGCAGGCCTACTACCTGGCTTTGTGCCTGCGGCAGCAGACGGCGCAGATAGTTATCGAAGAACAGCTTGGAGAAAGCATAAACATTCAGTGCTTCCTCGCAGGCAGGCTCTTCACGGAAACCATGAGCACCGCTGCCATAGGTAGAAGCAGAAGAAGCATACATCATCTGAATCTTTCTGTCGAGGCAGAAATGCAGCACGTTTTTGGTATACTCAAAGTTGTTTTCCATCATGTATTTGCCGTTATATTCCATTGTATCGGAGCAAGCGCCCTCATGGAAAATAACGTCGATTTTCTCATGATTGAATTTGCCTGCCTTCAGTGCATCCATGAAAGCATACTTATCCATATAATCCTTAACCTTCAGGCCTTGGATATTTTTGAATTTAACCATGTTGGTCAGGTTATCGACAACAAGAATGTCATCAATACCACGGTCATTTAAGCCTTTAACAATATTACTGCCGATAAAACCGGCACCACCAGTTACGATAATCATAATTTGCCCTCCTTAACCATTTTGGCAATCTTTTCCACCACACCGGTTGTGGAATAACCATCTTCAAATTCTATAATGCGCACCTCGCCGGCGTATTCACGACCGGCAACCTCCTCAGGCTTGTAATCTCCGCCCTTGACGAGGATGTCAGGACGAATTTTTTCAATCAGCTCGGTCGGAGTATCCTGGTCGAACAGCACCACCGCATCTACACAGGCCAATGCAGCCAGCACACGCGCACGGTCCAGCTCATGCACCAAAGGTCTTGTTTCACCCTTCAGGCGACGCACGGAAGCGTCCGTATTCAGGCCGACAATCAAATGCTTGCCGAGATTGCGCGCCTTCTCCAGATAGGTCACATGACCAACATGCAGAATATCGAAACAGCCGTTGGTGAACACAATCTTTTCGCCGCAGGCTCTCCAGGTTGCTGCCAGAGAAGCAATCTCCTGCCAGCTCAGCGTGCGATAGCCACGTCCCTGCTTGCGTTCCTCCGTCAGCAGGTCCTTCAAAAGCTCGTCACGGTGCACCGGATAAGTGCCAACCTTGGCCACAACAATGCCTGCAGCACGGTTCGCCATATACACAGCGTCGGCCAGCGAAAGCTTGCCTGCAACACCTGCCAAAAGCGTAGCCGCCACCGTATCACCGGCACCGGAAACATCAAACACCTCAATGGCGGTAGCAGGACTGTGCAGCACCTGCTCAGCGTTAACCAGGCTCATGCCGCGCTCACTGCGGGTAACAACCACATTTTTGATATGGAATTTTTCGCGTGCAGCCTGCGCCATGCTGACAACTGCTTCATCAGAGTTTTCACGCTGACAGCCTGCAGCCTCACACATTTCCTTTAAATTAGGCGTAATAAAATCACAGCCGTCATACTTAGACCAGTCTGCTCCCTTAGGATCAATCAACACCGGTATATCATAGGCCTTGCCCTGAGCAATCACCCATTGGCAAAAATCATCCGAGCAGACACCCTTGGCATAATCGGAAACAATAATTCCATCCAAGCCTTCATCAAGCAGTCCTGCCAGCCAATGACGCAGCTCTATGATTTCTTCGGGGAACAAATCGCCGGTTTCTTCAAAATCAAGTCGCAGCATCTGCTGGTTGCCGCCCAAAACACGCAGCTTGGTAATAGTCTTGCGGCGTTTGCTTTTCACCAGTCCCTGATGATTGATGCCTGCATCATCCATCAGCTTTTCCAGCAGCAGACGGTTTTCATCATCACCTGTCACACCGCCCATAAAAACCTGGCATTCCAGATGTGCCAGATTGGCAGCAACGTTTGCCGCACCGCCCAGCACGGAATTTATCTTTGTAATACGTGTTACCGGTACAGGTGCTTCCGGAGAAATGCGTTTAACCTCACCCTGAAAATATCTGTCCAGCATCACATCGCCGATAACAGCAATGCGTACATTTTTAATCTGTTCCGCTAAAAAAGTTGTTACAGCTAAATCAGCCAAATTATTCACCATCCACCAGCTCACATAAAATGTGGCCTATCAAAATATGCATTTCCTGCGCACGGGCAGTAACCTTCGCCGGCACAGCGATGCATTCGTCGCACAGCAGCTTCATTTTGCCGCCGCCCTCAGCCGTCATGCCTACGCAGAAAACCCCCATGCTCTTGGCCAGCTCAACAGCTTCCACAACATTAGCGCTGTTGCCGCTAGTAGAAATGCCTACCAGCACATCACCGGGACGTGCGAGCGCCTGCACCTGACGCACAAAAACCTTATCATAGCCGTAATCGTTGCCGACAGCAGTCAGAATGGAGGTATCTACCGTCAGTGCGATAGCAGGCAGACCGGCGCGTTCCTTTTGAAAGCGGCCTACAAACTCGGCAGCCAGATGCTGGCTGTCAGCGGCACTGCCGCCGTTGCCGCAGAACAAAACCTTGTTGCCATTGGCCAACGCCTTTTTTACTTCTACAGCAATGCGCTCAATCTGTGCCAGGATATCACTGTTCATCACAGCATTTGCCACCTGCAGATGGTCCAGAAAGCGTTGCTTAATAATCTCTCTCATTTTCTACCTCATTACCAGTTTACAAAATCAAACTTAGCTTCAAATGCACTGTCTTTATCATTAGTATCTCTATGCTTGTAAATCAAGGAAAGCTGCCAGCAGCAGAACTTATGCGTCCAGCTGTATCTTGTTTCATAGTTTTCCTTTTGGTCTAAATCATAACGGTTGACAATGGTAAAGCTGTTCTTGTCATCCATAATGTATTGCAGACCATTGCGCAGCTCTTTTGCCATATCAGGCTGATCGTAGGTAAATACATCTGTCGTAAAATCTTCACGATAATAGCCAACCCAGGTATTCCAATGCGGACTGATTTTCTGACCTAAGGTTGCATAATAAACATTGGTAGACTGCAAAGTATCCTCGGCACTCTCACGTGTCCATTTCTTGCCGATTGTCAAATCCAAAGAGGTATTTTTGCTGTTGAACAGATAAATGCGGTCATGGTTAAGGAAGGCACCATATTCTGTATGCCAGCTCTTACGTCCGCTATCATCATTCTTCCACAAACCTCGTTCAAAGTAAGCACTGTAGGATAAGGGAAGACCTGGTGCAATATGATGATTTTTATAGTCAAAGCGGATGTTGTTCTGCTTCTCTACCCATTCATCATCATCCTCATACCAGCCGTTTTCATAGGTAACCTTAAAGTTGCGCTCGTTATGCTCCAAACCGTAAACAGGCTTATAGCCGGCCTTGCTGTAATAATTTAAATCAGCATAAATTGTATCTTTATCTCCTAAAGGACGCTCATACGAAAGATTGACATAGGTACCCTTGTCGCTGTCCTTAAAGCCGATATGCGGCAGAATACGTTCCTTGGATTTTTCCGTCAGGCTGTTTTCCCAATAATCACGGGAATAGATATGCTTGCCGCGTACAAAAACCTTTACGTCACGCGCTACCATTTTATCATGAGGATAAATTTCAAAGGTCTGCGCCTTGATTTCCAGACATTTAGGATGCTTTACTGCGGGACAACGGCTCGTAGAACCTCCCTCATCAAGAACCATCTTATCAGGATAAATTTCGGCATGAGGCGCAGCAAAGAAATCTTTGCCGTTCTTACCGGTCAATTTTTTCATTTCACCGGTTTTATTGTTAAAATTATAATGGCCCCAGGCAGCCTGTGTTTCGCTGGCACCTTCTACCAACTTGCCACCCTCCAGCAGCCAGATATCGCCGGTTTTCATATTGCCCTTGACCTGCGTTGTATAAATATCCTGACCAT
>CAKQHU010000029.1 GCA_934234275.1 uncultured Phascolarctobacterium sp. | reverse complement strand
GCTATCAAGCTCAAAATTTCTGAATCCCATTTTTGTTCTCTAATTATTGAGTAGTTAAAGCTTCTCATTCCCTTACTTCTCCTTCCATTCCCTTAAATTATACCATAAAATAAGGGAATCACCAATAAGATAAGGGAAAACCCGCCCCTATTCATCCAACTCCTTCACTTTTCGTCCAAAATCTTTATATAATTGGACGAAAGTAACAAATATTAAACAAAACCGCCCCCTGAAATCAGCTTTTCAGAGGGCGGTTAATTTTTTCAATATAAATTATTTTACGCAGGAGCAGGCCACAAAATGCTGCGGCTCAACCTCGCGCAATACCGGATTGCCTTTATCACAAACGCCGGCAACAGGGCAGTCGCAGCGCTTCATGAAACGGCAGGCATCCGGCAGGTTGATAGGAGCGGTAATTTCGCCCTTGATAACCTGACGCTTAGGCTTATCCTTGCCCACGATAGGCAGAGGAATTGCCGAAAGCAGTGCCTTGGTGTAAGGATGCAGCGGATTTTTGAACAGCAGATTAGCTGGTGCTTTTTCTACCATGGTGCCCATATACATAACCGCAATATCATCCGAGAAATATTTCACAACGGACAAGTCATGGGTAATGAAGATATAGGTCAGGCCCAAATCCTTTTGCAGCTGTTTGAGCAGGTTCAGAATCTGCGCCTGAATGGAAACGTCCAGCGCGGAAACAGGCTCGTCGCAAACGATAATTTTGGGGTTCATCGCCAAAGCGCGGGCAATGCCGATACGCTGACGGCGGCCGCCGTCCAGCTCATGCGGATATACATTGGCATAGCGCTCTGCCAGACCAACGGTACGCATCAGCTCCAAGGTACGCTCTTCAATTGCTTCCTTGCCTTTAATCAGCTTATGCTCGATAATAGGCTCGCTGATAAGCTGCATAACGGTTTCACGCGGGTCCAGAGAGGAGAACGGATCCTGGAACACCATCTGCATCTTTTGGCGTAGCGGGCGCATTTCCTTACGGCTAAGCTTCGTGATATCATTGCCCTGGAAGATGATTTTGCCGCTGGTGGGCTCAATCAGCTTCAGAATACAACGGCCGGTAGTGGATTTACCGCAGCCGGACTCGCCTACGATACCCAGAGTTTTGCCTTCCTCCAGAGTAAAGCTTACACCGTCGACAGCGTGCAGCTGACCTGCGGCAGTATTAAAATATTTGGACAGATTGTCAATAACTAGCAGCGGAGCATTACTCATTTTTGGTTCCTCCTTAAAGCAAATCCGGGTCTGGAATAAGCGTGGCAGGCTACAAAATGAGTTTTGCTGCCATCTACGGAATGCAGCTCAGGTACGGAGGCAGAGCATGCTTCGGTAGCGTAGGGACAACGCGGAGCAAAGGTGCATCCGGGCGGCAAATCCGCCGGGTCGGGCATCAGGCCTTTGATAGGCTCCAGCATTTCGCCCTGCTCCTTCAGGTTCGGCAGGCTGTTGAACAGGCCCTCGGTGTAGGGATGGCGCATGCTGTTGAATACATCGTCAACAGTACCCTTCTCCACAATACGGCCGGCATACATAACTGCCATATCGTCGCAGACCTCGGCAACGATACCCAGGCTGTGCGTAATCATCAGCATGGACATATCGCGGTTGTTGATGAGGTCCTTCATCAGCTCCAGTACCTGCGCCTGAATGGTTACATCCAGTGCGGTGGTCGGTTCATCGGCAATCAGCAGCTTGGGGCTGCAGGCCAGCGCGATAGCGATAACTACACGCTGCTTCATACCGCCGGAGAACTGATGCGGATAGTCATTGGCTCTTGCCTCGGCAATACCAACGAGCTTCAGCATATCCTTAGCCTTTTCCAGAGATTGCTCCGGAGTAAGGTTCTGGTGCAGCTCCAGACTTTCGGCAATCTGCTCGCCTACGGTCATAACAGGGTTCAGAGCGGTCATCGGGTCCTGGAAAATCATTGCCACGTCGTTACCGCGCATTTCCTCCAGCTCACGCTCGCTCATTTCAAGTACGTTTTTTCCTTCGAGCTTAATCGTACCGCTTTTGATAACTCCCGGAGGATCCGGAACAAGGTTCATGATAGACAGTGCGGTAGTGGTTTTGCCCGCACCGGTTTCGCCTACCAGGCCCAGAGTACGTTTTTTGCCGATGGCGATATCAATGCCGTTGACAGCATGTACATCGCTGTCTTCTGTTTCATAATGGACCACAAGGTCCTTAATATCTAATACTAAATCCATAATGCAGCCCCCTTATTTCTTCAGCTTAGGATCCAGCGCATCGCGCAGGCCATCGCCCAACAGGTTCAAGGCTAATACGGTAAACATAATAGCTAAACCGGGAATAACACAAATGTAGCTGGCATCACGAATATGACCTCTGCCGCCGGAAAGCAGCGCGCCCCATTCGGGAGCAGGTGCCGGTACGCCGATACCCAAAAAGCTCAGGGAGGAAGCGGAAATAATGGTAGTACCGATCAGCAGAGTAGTCTGTACGATAATCGGAGACAGGCAGTTCGGCAGGATATGTCTGAGAATAATCTTCCAGGTGGGCAGGCCCATCGCATAGGAGGATTCAACATATTCCAAATCGCGCACCGTCATAACGGAAGCACGCACGATACGTGCATAGTTGGTGGCGCAGGAAATTGCCAGAGCAATAATCAGGTTGATGGTGCTGGTGCCCAGCAGAGATACGATTACTACTGCCTTCAGAATGTTAGGAATGGAGTAGAAAATATCAATACCGCGCATGATGATATCATCGGCCTTGCCGCCGTAGAAGCCGGCAATAGAGCCTAAAATGGTACCGACAATCAGACCGAAGCCTACGGAACCGATACCGATAGCCATGGAATAGCGTGCGCCGTACATAACGCGGGCAAACAAATCACGGCCGTATTCATCGGTGCCGAACCAGTGCTCCCCGCTGGGAGGCTGCAGCTTAATAGCCAGGTTCTGACCGATAACGTCGGTTTCATAATCGAAAACAAAAGGACTTACCAGAGCGATGACGCACAGCAGCGCCAGAAAGGCCATGCCGATTACAGCGCCCTTATTTTTCAGCAGACGATGCCAGGTTTCCTGGAACATGGTGCGTCTTTTAGTTCTTTTCTTTGCAGCCATCTTCCTCACCCCTTCTTGCTGTACTGTGCCTTGATACGCGGATCAAAGAATGCGTATACCAAATCGACAACCAGGTTAATCAGGCACATCAAAATAGAACACAGAATAATAGAACCTGTTACCATCGGAATATCACGTCTGGTGATGGATTCGTATACCAGACGGCCGATACCGGGCCAGCTGAATACGGTTTCAGCCAGTACGGAGCCGGTGATAACCAAAGACATTTGCAGACCGATAGCAGTGATAATAGGAATCAGTGCGTTTTTCAGACCATGCTTATAGATTACACGATGCTCGCTGCAGCCTTTAGCACGCGCGGTGGTCATATAATCCTGACGCATAACGTCCAGCATGGAGGAACGGGTAATACGGGTAATCAAAGCTGCCAGACCGAAGCCTACGGTTACTGCAGGCAGAACCAGGCTCTTCCAGCCGAAGTTACCGCCGGTCGGGAATAATCTCAGATGCAGAGCAAAGATAATAATCAGCATCAGGCCCAGCCAGAAGTTAGGCATAGAGGTACCGAACAGTGCGAAAATCATGCCTGCGGTATCCTTCCAGGTGTTCTGGTGGATAGCGGTGTAGATACCCAAAGGAATGGATACCAGAGTAGCGATAATAACAGCAGCGCCGCCCAGATACAGGGTGTTCGGCAGATATTGGAAGAAGGTATGGAATACGTCCTTGTTGGTTACATAGGATTTGCCCATATCACCTACAAGCATACCTCTCATATAGTTAAAGTATTGCAGCAGGAAAGGCTGGTCCAGACCAAGCTCATGGCGGATCTGATCAATCATTTCCTTAGAAGCGCCGTCGCCGGCAATCATCATTGCGGGGTCGCCCTCAGTAAGACTCATTGCCCAGTAAATCAGAAAAGAGGTTACTAAAATTACCGGAATCAAACTGAGGAGTCTGTTGACAACATATTTAAGCATTCAACAAAGCTCCTTTCCGTAGAACTCAAATAAAAGGTGCTATGATAAAACAAGAGAGGACTACGCCTCCCTTGTTTTACGCCTTTGTAAATTTTTCAGCAAAATTATTTAGCGATATAAGCATGGCGCCAATCATGGTTGCCGCCGCCGTAGAAATATTGACCTTTCAGGTTTTTATTGTAGGCAATTACCAGGTTAGCAATGTACAGAGGAACCTGCGGGCATTCGTCAACCAGGTATTTTTGCAGCTCAACGCCGGCTTCCATGCGTTTGTTCTGATCCTTCAGGGTTGCAACATCATCAATCAGCTTGTCAGCCTTCGGATCAGCGAAGTGATGATAGTTGGAACCGGAACCGGTGTAGAACAGGTCGCGATATACGAAGTCAACCTTGGAGTCTTCGTTCCAGCGCCACAGGAACAGGTTTTGTTTGCCGTCCTTGCAGGCAGCCTTCAGAGCAGCTTGCTCCATCGGAACCAGATCTACGGTAATACCGATTTGTGCCAGGTTAGCTTGGATAACAGTTGCGATTTGCTCATAGGGAGCACCGGTTGCATAGGTCAGAGTGGTTTTGATAGGACCGGTTACGCCGGATTCCTTCATCAGCTGTTTAGCACGCTCCAGGTTGTAGTCATAGCCGGGCATTTCATCATAGAAGCCCCACAGACCACGGTTCAGAATGGTTTTTTGCAGAGTGCCTTTGCCATTCAGAGCAGCATCCAGAACAGATTTCTTGTCGATTGCGCAAGCTACAGCCTGACGCAGCTTTTGGTTATCCCAAGGTTTCTTTTCAACATTGAATGCGAAGTAGAACAGACGGGTACCGGGTTGCTCGTAAACAGTGATATTCTTGTCATCCTTCAGGAATTTCAGATCGCTGATAGGCGGATTTACGCATACGTCGATTTCGCCGGCCTGCAGAGCCATTACGCGAGCAGAAGCCTCGATCATCGGACGGAATTCGATAATATCGGATACGCCGGGAGCAAAGTTCTCGGTTGCAGGCAGGTTGTTGCCCCAATAATCCTTAACCTTGGTCAGACGGCAGTATTCGCCTTGAACCCATTTGTCATATTTGTACGGGCCGGTGCCGATAAGCCACGGCTCTTTTACGCCATCATCATAAGCCTTTTTGGATTGGATGGACAGAGGAACGGAGGACAGAGATTGAATGAATTCGTTGTTATAGGAGCTGATTTCGATTTCAATCTGATACTTGTCTTTAACAGTACAGCCTACATAGCCTGCCAGAGCGGATTTGATAACGTTTTTCATTGCCATATCCAGGGTGAATTTAACGTCATCTGCAGTCATCGGAGTCTTTTTACCGTCGTTGAAGTATACGTCCTTACGCAGGTTCATGATGATATGGGTATCATCTACGAACTTCCAATCGGTAGCCAGACCGGGGCCGAAACGCTCCTTGCCTTGAGAGCCGTTATTGAAGAATACCAGGGTTTGGTGAGTGTTCTTCAGAATAACGTTGTTGGCAGCGTCCTGTTGTTTTTGCAGGTTAAGGTTGTTGATATCGGCATCGGTACCGATAACCAGCTTCTCCTTGTGTGCAGTACTGCCGTTGTCAGCTTTTTTGTCATCGCCGCCGCAGCCTGCTACAGCCATAGCAACGATCATCAAAGCCGCCATGAGGAATACTAATAATTTTTTCATAATGCACCTTCCTTTCAAAATTGCATTTTATGACTACATTCATTGTACACTATGAAAGAACTTTACGCAAGACACAAATTTGTCAATACTTCTACACTCTTAGTTCATCGTTTAAATTTCTCTGCCCTAAAATGCTTTTACAATAATAAATGCGCAGCCAAACTGCGACTGCGCATTATCAAACACTGTTCTTGTATGAAGGACTGCTCTTACATCATCTTCAAAAACTTGTCATACATAGCCAAAAAACCTTGCATAAAGCTCTTGGCTTTTGCCAGGTCCTCTGCATCCGGATGACTTGCAGCCGCAGCCCAACGGGCTTCGCTCTCAGGGCTGGGGCTGTGCGGGCTGCCTGCCGGCATCTTGCGCATCATGGCAATCAGCGCCGGGTCAATCGCACCGCGGATAGACAGTGTTCCCAGCACCTTGCAATCCTTGTTCATCAACACGCCTGCATTTACCAGGGAGCTTACAGCGTGATCGCTCGCGGGGTCTGCACCCAATGTCTGGAACAGCACTACCTTTTTGCCATGCAATGTTTCCAGATATTTTTTCATCTTCGCATTCGGGGCGCCCTTATCAACCCAATAGCCTGCTACCACAACAGCGAAGTCATCCGCAGCCGGAGCAGCGTCAACCTGCGCCAACACGCAGCGCTCGCCTGCAGCCTCGGCCAAAGCCTTGGCCACCTTTTCCGTATTACCGGTTTTGCTGTCATAAACGATTAAAATGTCCTGCATAGTAGTACACTCCTTTTATTTCATATTCTTCATAATACCCATCATCTTCTGGCCTGCCTGCTCCATCAGCCCCGGCTTGCCGTAAAGCGCGCATTCCGCAGCTGTCAGCAGCACTCTGTCCATCTGACGATAGTAATATTTGCCCTTCGCCGTAAAATAATACTTCCCGTCCACAACGTAAAGCAAACCTAAAAGCTCCCACTGCTCCAGCAGCGGTTTGAACAAGCTCTCCCAATCCGCATCGCTATACTGCTGCAGCAAAGCAAAATCAAACCTGCCACAATCACACTGACCGGAAAGCTTTTCGAGCAGCAGATAATTTTCGTTATGCTTGCCCATGCCCATGACAGCGTACTGTCCGGACATAGCCTTTTTTACATAGTCGCTTCGGTCCATAGTCTTCATATAATTATACATTCCCATGTGACCGCCGCAGGCTGCACCGCAGGTAATGATATTGGCACCGCTCTTAACTAGCGTATTGTAACCGCTGCGTTCATCCTCGCGCATTGCCCAGTGGCAGCAGCTCAGCGCCTTTGCTCCCTGCTCTGCGAGCAGCGCATCGGCAGCGACGAACATTTCCGCCAACATTCTGTCGTTATATTCGTATTTGATGTTACCTTTGGCAATCGCCTGACCTAAGGGAGATTTTGGCATAATCTGCAGCTTGTACAAATCCATACCGCTCACGCCGCAGGCCAGCGCCGTTCTGATATCGTCCAAAAGCATGGCCTGCGTCTGGCCGTTCAGGCCGTAAATCAGGTCGATGATAACCTTGACGCCTTTGGCTGCCACCTCTTCGAGCTTGGCCGTTACCTCATCCTTCGTATTAAGCCTGCCTAAGGAGCGGCGCAAATGCGTATCAAAGGCCTGGACGCCGAAGCTGAAGCGGTTTACGTCGCCGGCAATGCAGGCAGCGAGCTTATCCGCCGATAAATCATAGATACTGCTTTCAAAGGTTACCTCACAATCATCCGCCAGGCTGGCAGCACTGTGAATTTTGTTCAGCAGCGCACTGATTTGCGCAGGATTCAGCACGGACGGCGTACCGCCGCCAAAGAATACCGCTTCCGGTCTTTGCTTGGCAAAAACGCCCTGCTGCTGCAGAAAATCCAGCTCCGCCAAAAGCGCCTGCACATATTCCTCAACCTGCTCCGCCTCAAAGGGATTGCGGTAAAAGCTGCAATAAGAGCAACGCAAATTACAGAACGGAATATGCAAATACAATGCCGTAGGCTGCGCTGGCTGCAAAGCAAACTCCTGCAGCATCGTCCCGGCCATCATCCCCGGCAGCGGTTTGGTCTTGCGCGGAACGTAGGTCAGATCCTTGAAGCTTGCTTCTACAGCAGTAGCCCCTGGCTGGCCGGCAAGAGCCTTATAATCATCGCGCTCATAAAACGCCTGAATATTTTTTGCATAATCAGTCATCAGCCTACTCCTTTACTACATCAGGGTACATTTTTGCTGCCATATAGCGTACTGCCTTCGGATATTCCAAACCCGGATTGAGCAAAAACAAATCATCCGGCAGGAAAAATACCTGTTTGTTTTTTACCGCATCAATGGAATTCCACGCAGGATTGCTCATAATCTCCAGCTTAGGATTGCCCTCACTATCTTTGGGCGCACCCATAGAGGTGATAAAAATTACCTGCGGATTTTTCTCCAGCAAATCCTCTAAGCTGTAGGGAGCCTTGTCAGGCTGAGCTCCCATCGGTCCGCTGACAGGCTTGGTTTCTCCCTGCACCACGTTGCGCAGTTTGAGCATTTTGGCACAGCAGCCGGCAATACTTGTTTCCTTTTCCATAGTAATGCCCATGCTGGTGGTGTGCAGAATCGCTACGCTGCGCTCGCTTTTAGGCAGCTTGCTTACTGTAGCATTGATATCCTTATCGAGATTTGCCACAACCTTCTGCGCCTTGTCATCCTTACGCATTATTTTGCCAATGGTAAGCATGCTGTGCTTAACATCCTCATAGGATTTCAAGTTCAGCACAACAACAGGAATATTATTGGATTCCAAGGTATGCAGATAACGCTCGTGCATGCCTTTGTAAGCAATTACCAGGTCAGGCTTCAGCTCCACAATTTTTTCTACGTTAATATTAAAGATAAAGCCTACCTCGGCAGCATTCTTGGCAAAAGCGGGCACCCTGCCTACCTGTGTTTTGGCGCGGCCGACAACCTTGCCATCGACAGCCTCCACCAGCTCCAGGAAAGACGGGGACAGAACAACGATTCTTTCGGGAACCTTCTTTATAGTAACAATACGCTGGTTATCATCGGTAATTTTCACTGCGCTGCCCGAACCGGAATTGCCGGTTAGCGGTGAGCAACCGCTTATACATAAGCATACCATAAGAACGGCTAAAATGAAACTGAAAATTTTTCGCATAATACTTCCTCGTTAGGCAAACAAAGCAGGCCATCGGGCCTGCTTTATTTGTTCTTTTACTTTACCGCTATGTTTAGAATTTATATTCCATACCAACTCTGTACAAGCGACCAAGATTGCCGTCAGAATACGGACCAAAGTTCTGGTGATTGCTGATGTTGTCAATACCCAGATAAATCTTGGTATCCTTGTTGAGATGTCTGGAAGCCATGATATTGGCAATGGTGAAGTCCTTGGTTTCGTAAACGAAGTTGCCCATGGTGCTCTTATCGCCATTATTGAAGTAGTAGCCGATGTTAGATACAAGGTCAAAGCTCAGGTCCCAAGCATAAATATTTTCCGGCTGATAGGAAACGCCGAAGGTTACCTGATGCTTAGCTCTGTCCTTCAGACGAGTTCCCGCAGTTTTGTCTTTAGCATCCAGGAAGGTGTAGCCGGCATTCAGATAAATATTCTTGCCCAGTCTGTGAGAACCGTACAGCTCTACGCCCTGCAGAGTTGCTTCAGGAATATTCTTGTACGCCATAATCATGTCGCCTTTAACGCCGGGATATAAATCCGGATCATCATCGGTCAGCTTACCGGTCCAATAGGTGCTGATCAAATCCTTAACTTCACTTCTGAATACGCCCAGATGAACGGTAGATCTGTCGCCCCAGTCCTTTTCAACGGATAATTCGTAGCTTAAGGATTTTTCCGGTTTCAGATCAGGGTTACCAACATAGAATTGGCCTTTACCACCCGGATTTGCGGCATACATTTCCCAGAAAATGTACAAGTCGTTTACAGTCGGAGTTTTATAGCCCTGACCAACTACAGCCTTAATACGAACGTCATCGGCAGCATTATAGGTTGCAGCCAGGTTGCTGGTCAGCTTGTTGCTGAACTGATCACTATGGTCGAAACGTACGGAGGGAATAATCAGCCATTTATCATCAGGTCTGAATTCATCCTGAACATATGCTGCCAGATAGTTGATATCTGCCTTATCAAAAGCAGCATGAGCATTACCGCCTGCCAAAGAAGTATTCGGTTTCTTTAAGCGGGTGCCTTCGCTCTGATCCTTACGATATTCAAAACCGGCAGTCAGCTTGTTCTTATCGCTCAGGTTGAAGGTGTCCTTACCTTCAATAACGCTCAGGGTGCGTTTAATGGTATCAATCTTCGGAGCCTGCAGAGTCCACTTGCCGGGCTTGCCCATCATGGTCATGCGGGTATTATTCTGGTTCTTATAGTTCTTATCGAATACTGATTTATAAGCTCGGAACATCCAGTCCTGCTTATCATCGGAGCCCTGATAAGTAATAGCATAGTCAGTACGCTTATTATCGTTATAAATAGTCTGTATCTTATCCTGCCAGATACCGGGTTTCATGGTTGTTCTGGTAGTAGTAGACTTTTGGTTGTCCTCTTTGATTTTGCTGAAATCTACACTTAATTCATTGCCATTATCGAATTTATAGCCTACATTCAAAGAAAGCGGCTGCTGCTTACCATAAAAGTTCATGGAATCTCCGCTGCCTTTGGGATCCAAATACGGTCTGTTATTATTCAGGCCGGCGTTGATTTTGTAGGAATATTTGCCCTCAGCGCCTTGCAGATACAGGTTGCCTTTATAGCCTGCACCCTTGCCGTCCTCGTACCAGCCGTATTCATAATTCACGTTGGCAACAGTCTTATTCGGAGTTTTGGTAACAACGTTGATAACGCCGCCCATAGCGTCACTGCCATACATTGCGCCTGCAGGTCCGCGGATAATTTCGACTCTTTCAACATCCTCCATACGGATACGGTCTACGTCCCAGGCATTGGCAGAGTTGTAAGCAGCCTCGCCGCCCAAACGCTTGCCGTCAACCATAATCAATACGTGACGGGATTCACTGCCGCGGATGCTGACATTACTGCGTCCCTGGAAATCGTTGAATACATTAACGCCCAAAGCGCCCTTTAATGCTTCATGCAAGGTTTTAGCCTGTGTCTGCTCCAGTTTTTTGCTGTCAACAACCTCTACGGTAGCAGGGGTTTCCTTAACAGACATCTGAGTTCTGGTTGCGGTAACAACCATGGTGTCTAAAGAAAATTCTTGTAAATTCTCTTCAGCAGCGAGTGCCGTCCCCCCCCCACAGTACACTGCTAGTTAACAGGGTTGTCAGGACTAACTTAGATAGTTCTTTTTTCTGCATACTCATACCACTCCTTAAAATATATACCAATCACAGCTATGACAGATTAAAATTCGGCAAAGTCTGCTATAGCCAAAACCAGTCCTTTTTACATATGTTTATTCAGACATATATATTTCTTGTATCTTTATTTGTTTTCGGAATTAATACTGTTTACAAGTATATCATTTAAAGATTGCAGTGTCAAGAAAAGTATGAAAACTGTTGCAATTTATTTTTACGTAAAAAATATTAAAACTAAAAAAATTTTACATGATACGAAGCAGAATTTTTTATATTCCGTTTCTCTGCTGCAGACAACAAAAAAGACTTCCAATTTCTTGGAAGTCTTGAATTGCAGTTGGTGGCGGCGCACGGATTCGAACCGCGGACACTGCGGGTATGAACCGCATGCTCTAGCCAACTGAGC
>CAKQHU010000028.1 GCA_934234275.1 uncultured Phascolarctobacterium sp. | reverse complement strand
CCTTCGCTGTTTTCAAAGCGTCCGCAGGCCAGCGCCAGATATTCCTTTTCAACCTGCTGCTGGCTCAGCCAGTGCTGGACAACAGGCTCCTTGGCGAAAATAACCAGGCCGGAGGTGTTGCGGTCCAGACGCGATACGGGATGTATACCGGCATTAATGCCGGTGGCTTCATAATATGCCTTTACATAATCGTAGAGCGTTGTGCCTCGCTCGCTGACGGTGGGGTGTACCAGCATGCCTGCAGGCTTATCGATAATCAGCAGAAAATCGTCTTCGTAGGCCAGCATGGATGGTGACAGAATAGCAGCCATCAGTGCAGCTGTTTTTTATCCGGCAGCTCGTCGACTACTTCGATGTTGTCGAGCTGAGCCTTCAACTGGCTGCGGATGTTGGACAGATATTCCTTGTACAGCTCCTTTTGCTCTGCAAGCTCCTCCGGGGTCAGGCCGGAAGTTTTCTTCTTTTTGGCTAATGCATTTATGCGGTTAATCATTGCATTGATTTCCATAATATTTCTACTCCTTTGTTATAACAAGCTTATTATTTTATTATACTATTATGAGCGCTTCTTAGCAACTTTCATTGACTACACTTCTGATTTGTGCTATTATGAGGGCGATATTATTAAGCTTTTTTTATCAGAGAGTTATATATATTGCCAAAGCTTGGGGCTTGGGCAATGTAAGTTGAGTATGAGGTGATTAACATGTTCTTGAAAAAAATTGCTTGTGGTCTATTATGTGCGGCTATGCTGCTTGCTGCCGGTTGCGGCGGTGTAGGAACGCAGACTGGCGGTGACAAGGCTTATCTGCAGCTTACCGATGCTGCAGGCAGACAGGTTTCGCTTGCCAAAAAGCCTGAAAGAGTGGTAAGCCTTAGCCCTTCATATTTGAGTATGATTGAGGCTGTCGGCGGCACCGTAGTCGGTCGCGCCAGCTCTAAGGTAGGCAAGATTCCCGAATCCATGAAGTCTGTGCCGGAGGTAGGCATGGTCTACAATATTAATATGGAAGCGCTTGTAGGCCTGAAGCCTGATCTGGTTCTGGCCAGCAAAAATCAGCATGATAAATTTATTCCTATGCTGCAATCTAATAAAATCAACGTTGTGGAGTTTGATACCCAAACCTTTGAGGATGTAAAGGGTACAATCAAAACCTTGGGCGATATTTATGGCACGCAGGATAAGGCCCAAAAGGAAAATGAGCTGTTGGATAAACAGGTTGCCGCCGTTACCGGCAAGCTTCCTAAGGAAAAGAAACGCATCGTTATTATGCATGCAACAGCCAGCGCCGTTACGGTAGAAGGCTCGCACAGCATTGCCGGCTGTGTAAGCGATATCCTGGGCTTTGAAAACGTTGCTGCTGCAGCGCTCAAGGGAAAATCCAATAAAACTCCTTACAGCATGGAAACACTGGTTGAGCAGAACCCGGAAATTATTTTCATTACCTCTATGGGTAAGCCTGAGGAAATTGAAAACCGTCTGCGCACCGACTTTAAAAATAACCCCGCATGGAACAGTCTGCCGGCTGTAAAAGCAGGCAGAGTATATGTGCTGCCGGAAAAGCTGTTTTTGATTAACCCAGGCCTGCGCTATCCTGAGGCTGTAAAGTTTATGGCACAGCAGGTTTATCCGGAGGTCTTTACTAATGGAAAATAAGCAGTCTGCAGAGCAGACGGAGCATTTTGGCATCGGCCGTACCAAATGGCGTATTACTATTCTTGTGATATTTTTGTTCTTGGCAGTATTGGGAAGCTTTTTGAGCTTAACAAAAGGCTCAAGTGTTATCAGCATTAAGGAGATTACCGATATTCTGCTTAATCCCGGTGATGATCCGCGCAGTCAGATTATCTGGAACATCCGTATGCCGCGTACCATCGTCGGTGCCTTGGTCGGCATCAACCTGTCGCTTTCCGGTGCGATTCTGCAGGCGATTATGCGTAATCCGCTGGCAGACCCGCATATTATCGGCATCAGCTCCGGCGCAGGACTGGCAGGTGTTGTAATTATGATTTTGTTCCCGGCGATGGAATATCTGATTACGCCTGTTGCCTTCATCGGTGCGATGCTGGCTGCCGTCTGCATTTATATTCTGGCGTGGAAAAACGGCATCAAGCCGGTGCGTATTATTTTGGCCGGTGTTGCGGTATCTGCCTTTTTGGGTGCAGGTATCAGCGGCCTGATGATTTTTTACAGTGACAGAGTGCATGGCGCTTTAATGTGGATGGTAGGCGGTCTTGCCGCACGCAGCTGGCCGCATGTAAATATTATTTTGCCGTATGCTGTTATCGGCCTGATTCTGGCGCTTGCCAGCGCTGCTTATCTGAACATCCTGCAGCTGGGTGATGAGATGGCGCGCGGTCTTGGCGTCAATGTTGAGGTGACACGCATTATTCTTACGGCTATTGCGGCCTTGCTCGCAGCCAGCGCTGTCAGCGTTGTCGGCCTGCTGGGCTTTGTCGGCCTTGTGGTGCCGCATGCGGCGCGACTGCTGATAGGCAGCGACTACCGCTTTCTGCTGCCTGCCTCCGCACTTTTGGGCATTGCCATTGTTACGCTCAGTGATACCTTTGCGCGTGTAATTTTTGCGCCGATTGAATTGCCTGTTGGTATTATTATGGCCTTTTTGGGTGCGCCCTTCTTCTTATTCCTGTTAAGGAGGGAAATCTGATGACACAAAATAATGCAGCGCCCTTTAAAGCTGTTTTAGAGGCAACGCATATTGATATAGCAATTAACAAAAAAACAATCATCCATGATTTGTCGCTGGCAATTCCGGAGGGCAAGATTACTGCTATTATCGGGCCCAACGGCTGCGGTAAAAGTACGACGCTGAAGGCGATTGCCCGCATTCTGCCGTGCGCCAAGGGCAGCATCAGCTTCCTGGGCAAGGATATCCATAGCCTGTCGCACCGCGAGTTTGCCCGCTGCCTGGCGATTTTGACGCAGTCACCGGTTGCGCCTACCGATTTGTCGGTGCAGGATTTGGTTGAAATGGGACGCTTTCCGCATCGCAACTTTTTAGGGCGCGGGGATAAGGACGATGCGCAGCACGTTGCCTGGGCCTTGGAGCAGACCAATATGACGTCGATGAGCCATCGCCTTCTGCACACGTTGAGCGGCGGCGAGCGTCAGCGCGCCTGGATTGCGATGGCGCTGGCACAAAGACCGCAGGTACTGCTGCTTGACGAGCCTACGACATATCTTGATATCTGTCATCAGCTGGAGGTTATGCAGCTGCTTGATAAGCTCAACAAGGAGCTGGGGCTGACTGTTGTTATGGTTATCCATGATTTGAACCATGCCATTCAGTACGCTGATTATGTTGCCGTTATTAAGGCAGGACGCCTGGTAGTCAGCGGTGAGCCTAAAGAAATTGTTACGTCTAAACTGCTGGCGGACGTGTTCCGCGTGCAGGCGGATGAGTTTGCGTGTAGTAATGGGCTGCCCGCCCTCGTTCCTATTACAGTCTGTCGCTAAAGCTCCGTCTGCGTCATGGCGCATATTCAAATTCAAACTCCCGAAAGTATACGTGCTTGCGGGAGTTTTTTATTTCTGCAGTACAGATGTGGAAAAAATTTTATAATTCTATTGCCAAAAAAGCTGATTAATGATATACTAATCATGCTATAAATAGTAGTTGTTACTATTACACAGCTTTCAACAGATAAAGAAAGCAAGACAATAAAAACTTAATATGCTTTGAGCAGAAGGAAAACCAGTGCGAATCTGGTACTGTACCGCAACTGTAATGTGAGCCTGGCAGCGCATATCCTCACAAGATGCTGTCTTGGCGATGAGCTTAGTCAGAGTGCCTATGCCCGAAAGTTTTTCCGCAAGCTTGCGATGTACAGGTGAAAGGAAGGATGGTAAAACCATCTTTAGTATTTCGGTAGTGCTGCTTGCGTGAGCTAAATTAAGACTGCAGCGTTACCGCCGCAGTTTTTTTATGAAAAAAGAATTCCAAGCTATTTGCCGGTAGCACAGTTAGAGCAAACGCTAAGAGCGTGCAGTATGTAGCAAAGAAGGGTGAGAAATGACTAAGCATCTTATTAACTATTGTCCGATTGATTGGTATGAAGATGAATTGAAGCGTAAGGGGATGACCTTGGCCGGTTTAGTGCAGCAGCTGGGTGTTGACGGTATTGAACAGTTTGTTTACAGAGATCCGGAAGCATTCCCTGATTACAAGGAGCTGACTATTGGCGCACATTTGAATTATTGGCCGTACTGGATGGATTTTTGGCTGAGAAAGGCTAAACGCCTGCAGCAGCAGTTCCGCAGTATCCACGAACGCCAGACATATTTTAAGACAGCTATGAGCTGTGATGAATGGCTGGCTGTAATCCGCCGTAATATCTGCGCTGCTATTTCGCAGAAGCCGGAATATCTGGTGTGGCATGTGGCGGAGGCTGATACCGAAACAATCTTTACCTTTGATTTCCGTTACGATGACCGTGAGGTATTGGCTGCTTCGGCAGATGTTTTTAATTCTGTGGCGGATGAGATTCCCGCCAACGTTACGGTGCTGTTTGAAAATTTGTGGTGGCCCGGCTTGCGCCTGACGGATGCGCGCAAGGTGAAGTTTTTCTTTGAGCGTATTGAGCGCAAAAACGTCGGTATTATGCTTGATACCGGTCACCTGATGAATACGAATCCACGTCTGCGCACAGAGGCGGAGGCAGCGGATTTTGTCTGCCGCACGGTTGACAAGCTCGGTCCTTATGCTGAGCTGATTAAGGGCGTGCATCTTTCCTGCTCGCTTTCCGGCAAGTATTTGCGCAGCTTTGAACGCAAGGTGCCGGCTAATTGTGATTCGGAGCTTATTTGGCGTCATATTGCGGCGATTGATCGGCATAAGCCTTTTACTACCACGGCAGCTAAGCAGATTCTGCAGTGCGTTCAGCCGCAGTATGTAAATCATGAGCTGGCATATGAAACTATCGAGGAAATGATTCCGCTGATGCAGCAGCAGCTTTCTGTTGCCAGATAAGCGGCGGCCTGAGTGCGTAGGTTCTAAGCTATAACGAAAAATATCATAAAAAACTAATCCCCTACATAAGCAGAGGCTTGTGCAGGGGATTTTTCGTTACAATGTTTATTTTTCAAAGGTACCTTTGACAAGCGCTTCGCCTGCTGCCACCATGATTTGGCCTTTGGCGATTACGGTATCTACATCATAGCTGTCGCTGTAAATAATCAAATCGGCGTCACTGTCGGCCTGCAGGCAGCCCTTTTGCGGATACAGACCGTTGGCCTGCGCCGGATTGCTGCTGACAACCTTTGCCACAATCTCCGTGGGAACACCTGCAAGCAGAGCATCCTTAACCTCCTCCTGGAAGGAATCCGGCGAAACGGCAAGCTGCTTTTGGCTGCCGTCGGGAAGCGTTACGCTCATGCAGCCGTTGGCATCCGAGCTCATGGTTACTTTGTCCAGCGGCACGCCCTCTTCGAAAAGGATTTTGATAGCGTCACTGGGCTTGACGCAGGCGGGGAAGCCGTCCTGCTCCCTGATGCCGGAGGTGATATCCACATAACCGCCTAAGCGGGCAAATTCCTTGGCCTGCTCAAAAAGATGGAAGGCACGGTTGACGTGGGTGGGGATAAAATGACGGGCGGGGATTTCTGTTTCGCGCACAATCGCCAGCAGAACATCCATGCCACGCTTGCCTACGCCCATGTGGAACTGCACAACGCCGGCTTTGCCGGAAAGCATACCGCCCAGGCGGGCCTGCGTAAGCACCTTTTCCAGCTCCTCGCGTGTAGGCTGCGAGCTTCTGTGGTCGGATAAGGCAACCTCGCCGATGCCAAGGCATTCGTTAATCAGGATGATGTCGCGGCGCACATCACCGGTCATGTTATGCAGGGGGATTTCGTAGGAGCCTGTGAGCATGTACGCGGTGATGCCTTCATGCGTCAGGCCTCTGGCCTTGGCCAGCAGGCTTTCGTTGTGTCTGGAGG
Source organism: uncultured Phascolarctobacterium sp. (assembly GCA_934234275.1). Taxonomy (GTDB): domain Bacteria; phylum Bacillota; class Negativicutes; order Acidaminococcales; family Acidaminococcaceae; genus Phascolarctobacterium_A. The sequence continues at coordinate 5,717 of CAKQHU010000028.1, read as the reverse complement.
TGCCATCTGTACCCAAAACGCCTACTACGGTAGTAATGCCAACCTTCGTCAGCTCGCTGAGGTTGATTTCGGGAGTACGGCTGTAGGGACCGGATTCGCCGCCGCCACCGATGATGTGTACGTGCTGGTCAACATAACCAGGGACTGCCTTGCGCTTTTGGGCGTCAAGAATTTGGCAGTCTAAGCCTTGCGGAGCTGCAAGCTGTTGGCCTATTTTGGCGATTTTGTCATTGATGATCAGGATGTCGACAATTCCGAGGGGTTGCGGAGCGTAGACGTCCGCGTTTTTAATGAGTAAACATTTCATGTTGAGGATTCTCCGTTTCTGAAAAATTATTTATGCTTTAATTATACACTGAATTGTTGAAAATGGCACATGAGGAAAGGAAGTTTCAAGATAATCTAAAAAAACTTTAAAAACCCTTGACAGTCTAGCTGCTAGACAGTTTATTATAACATAGCATGATGAAAATAGGAATTAATTCCAAATATAATACATTCTGCAAATAGTGGTAACGGAATTTAATTCTTGGTTTGAGTTTTATCAGAAGATATAAGGAGTGATGTGTTTTGAAGAAAAGTATTACCAAAAGTTTATTGCTGACAACATTGTTGACAAGCTCTGTAGTGTGGGGTGGAGCACTAGCTTTTGCCGAAGAGAGTTTAAACGAATACTCAATTGATGAAATAGTTGTAACGGCAACAAGAACAGAAAAACGTGATGTTGATGTACCGGCAACGACAGAAATTATTACCAGTAAAAGATTAGAAGAAACCGGTGCAACCACATTGGAAAGTGCTATCAAGTATACCACTGGCGTTGTTTATAAATCTGAGCCTATAGGTGAGGGAAGCGGTGAGTTTTTAGTCCGCGGTAAGCGTCGTGGTACCTTGGTTATGGTTGACGGCGTGCCCATGAATTTCAGAAGCGGTTATTATGATTTGGACTCGCTTAGCATTGCCGATGTAGAAAAAGTTGAAATTGTTCGCGGTGGCGGTGCGGTGCTGTATGGCAGTGATACTAGCGGTGGCGTTATCAATATTATCACCAAAAAGAAACGCACTAATTCAATTTCTGCAGCTGTAGGCGATAACCGTGTGCAAAAGTATCAGACAAGCCTGCAGGCAGGTAAACTTGGCATTGGTGCCAGCTGGAATAAAAAAGGCAGTGTAGACCAGACATCTCTTGCTACGGACAGTAAGGGTGGGTATGCTCCGAATGGAAAATATTTTAAGTTCTATGGTGGCGAGAAAACAATTATTTCAACCAATTATGCCTTTGATGAGCATTGGAAGATGACCTTTGATTATAGTAATCATGATTATAGCAAAGGTTACATGTCTGAAAAAACTAAGCTGCCGACAGATAGACGTTTTATTGAGAAAGAACATAATAGATTTACTTTAAACTATGATAATAATGGTTTGAAGGCTAATATTTTCTATCATAAGGGTAGCTCTGATTCCCGATATCATTATTGGAAGGGGACAAAATTGTACCCAAATTCCTATTTTTATGGTAATGATGATGTTATCAAAGGCATAGAGATAACGAAAGATATTAATCTTGATAGTAACAATAATCTGTTGGTTGGCGCTAAAGCCTATAATGAAAAATATAACTATTATAATTTTTATGATCCCAGCTATAAAGTTGCAACGCCTATAAATTATGCTTACGACAGAAATATTTACTCTGTATTTGCCCAATTGGATCATAAATTTGATAACAGACATGATGTGATTATCGGTGCTCGCGAAACATGGACGGGCAGTTCTCCGGACGGAACAAATTATAGTGAATTTACTCCGCAAATCCAATATTCCTACAAAATTACGGAGGATACAAGTGCTTACGCTAGCGTTGGTAAATCCTTTACTTTGCCGACTATGAATGATATGTATGGCCAAGGTAATATAATTCGAAATTCCGATATCAGGCCTGAGGTTGGCATGCATTATGAAACAGGCTTAAAGCATATTTCCGGTGATCATTCCTGGAAATTGGCTTTGTTCAAGAGTGATGTAAAAGACTTTATTACTAATTCCGAAAATGCTCAAGGTGAAAATGTTGCTATCAATGAAGATACGAAAAATATGGGCGTTGAATTATCCTGTGAAATGAATAAGGCAGAAGGCTTTAGCTATAACTGGGGTGTTTCTTTCAGTGACCCCAAGTACAAAACACCGAAAGAAGACAATGGCATCTGGAAACGTAATTATGGCAGATGGCTTCTTAATGGTGGCGTAAGCTACAGCGTGAGCAAATTTAATATTGCTTTGAATGCCAGCATGATGGCAGATCGTGTTCTGCAAAAATATCAGATTCCTGTTAAACCTTATTTATATACAAGCCTGCATGCTTCTTATAAACCGGTTAAAGAGCATGAATTTTATCTGAATATGGATAACCTTTTAAACAGAAATGATATTACTTCACACGTGTCCTCCCGCTATATAAGCCTTGGAAGGAACTTTGAGGTTGGTTACAGATTTACTTTTTAAGTTTGATAAATGGTGATTAATGTGCGTTGTTTAGTAATTGTTTTGTTAATGATGATATTTACCGGTTGTGGTATGCAGCCTCAATCAGATAATAAGCCAAATGATACTTATAGCGTTGTAGATGATTACGGCAATGTGTTGCGGTTTGATAGCAAGCCGAAAAAGATTTATGCCGGAACATTGAGTATAGAAGAGCTTTTAGTGGATTTAGTTGCTGCGGATCGTTTTGCTGCAATTTCTGAAGATGCTTTGGATGGTAATACATCGTTAATTAAGAAAAAAGCAGAGCATGTTAAAAAGGTTGTTCCCGCTTATATAGGTGTAGAAGCTATTTTAGCCCTGCAACCGGACCTGGTTATTGTACAAGAAAACCATAATAAGGCCTTTATAGATGCTTTAAAGGATACCGGCTTAAAGGTTATGGTAACAAAGGTGCCGACGAATCTTGATATGGTGCAAAAGCGTATAGCTCTTATTGCTAGAGCTGTTGGCGAAGAAGAACGTGGTAAGCAAATTATAAACGATATGGATAAGAAACTTGCAGTTGTGCAAAGTAAAGTAGGAAAAATACCTGAAGAAAAGCGTAAAATTGCTATTGCCTATTCTTTGATGGGTGCTTTTGGCAGTAAAAATGGCTTGTTTCATGATATTTGCATACGTTCAGGTTTGCGCAACGGCGCTGCTATAGCCGGATTGAAGCGGGGAGAGCATCTGAGTAAAGAAAAAATTGTCAGCACTGATCCGGATTTGTTTATTTTCCCTAGGTACAGTGCCACGAAAAAAGGCGATGTAGATAAGCTGCGTGAGGATGTTTTAAATGACCAATCATTGCAGACGGTTAAGGCTGTAAAAAATAAGAGTTATTTTATTATTGCAGACAGATATCGCTACAGTGCTTCGCAGTATATGGCTGATGCTATTTTGTTCATGTCAGAACAGGCTTATCCGGAGCTTTATAGTGATGTGAATGCGGGCAAGTGATTTGATGGTATAAGAGTAAAAGGCGTTCTACCACGAAATACGGTAGAACGCCTTTTGAAATTATTTATGCTTTAATTATACACTGAATTAATAAAAATAACACATGAGGCAAGAAAGTTTTTGGGTTTTAATGGTATAATAAAGACAATGAAAATGAATTGTCATGTTACGATGGTGTGGAGAGATTGGCAGAGGGGTGAAGTGTGATGAAAAAATACTCGGTGTTGACAAAATATATCAACCTTTTGAAAAATGATAATATTGGTGAATGGAATTGTGATAAGGAAAATGATGGTTCTTCGGAAAGACCGATACAGCTTCCTTTCGTCATTTATTCTATAACGGTTCATAAGTTGGCAGATGATATCTATAAATTTGCCAAAGAAAGTGATGAAATAGTACCAGGTAAATATGCAGAAATTCTTCAGGCTAATGGCATAAAATGGGGTTATGATTCCATGATGAAAGCAGATGCTTCTGGATTAGATGCTCAATGCATATTGGCTTTACTGATAGCTTCGCTTAGAGCAGAGCGCTTTTGTGATGGTGCGTTATTAGACTTTATCGAAAGTGGCGCTGTTACAAGATGGCTGAAACGCTTGCAGGAGCTTGATGAGGCATAAAAACATACCTTCCTCCCCCAAAAACCCCCCTCTCCCTACCCGAATTCACGCATTCGGGTGGGGCGCTTTTCTTATTTTCACGCTAAAATATAATCAGGAAAACAACTGCCTGTAACGCAAATGGCAGGAATAGGAGGGATGGATATGCAAAAGAAATTATTCTTAAGCGCAGCGCTTGGACTGGCAATATTTGCCAACACTGCCTTTGCCGAAGTTAACACAGATTATTTAGCCAACGAGCTCAGGTCTTATCCCGGCTGGCCGCTGGAAGTATATTGCAACGCAACCGATGTTAATGTCAGAACACAGCCTAACACCGATTGTGATGTTATCACCATGCTGCAAAGGGGAGATAAATTTTATGTAAGCAGAGTTGTAGATGTAGTAAACAGTGAATACAAATGGCTTCTTGGTACTACTGAAAAGGGCTATGTTGGTTTTATGGCAAGCAAATATCTTGATACAACCCCTAGAGCTTCCAGCGCAGCAGGACGCTTTAATGCTGCCCTGGAAGCAGATTGGATTATGAATCCGGAAATTTTTGCTTCCAATGCCTATTACTTGGGGCGTGTTGAAAAGAATACGGATGATACTATCTCCTATGCCGATAAAAAGATGCAGGTCGGACCGCGTCTGTTCTATATAGATTCAGCGAGAAACAAAGTAAATGAGGTGAAGGTTAATAAACTTCATGGCAGCATGGCAGGCTATGCTGTCGGGCAGCAGCTTGACACAGACAGGCAGATTGCTTTGGACGGTTACCTGAAAATGAATGGCTGGGAGGACGATCCTATGGGTGTGGGTATTTCGGATACGCATCATATGATCGGTTGGGTAAAATATGCATACAACGCAAGGGGGCAAAAATGCCTGCACAAGAGCTTTTATGTGAAGTTGGATTCTCGTGATGTGATTGCAGAAATTATTTACTGTGAGAGTGATGTTCATTTTGCAAACTGACGGATGAAGCAATTTGGGCTGCAACATCTTTTGACAGGAGGTGGCGTAATGAAGCGGAAGCTGTTTAAGAGCATGTGTCTGGCAATGCTTCTGGTGGCATTTGCCGGCTACGGCACAGAGCAAAATGCCGTATTACCGCAGATGGATTTGCCAAAGGCGGAGGCAGCTGCCAAAGCAGCGCCGGCCTATGAGCAGGAATATGCAAAGGTTGTAGACAGCGTTTATGAATTTATCGCTGACGGTACGAGTGATAACCTGCCGGAGCAGGGAAGAACAGGCATCTGTGAGGTGCGGGATTTCGCCAAGCGGGAGGCGGCCCTGCAGCAGCTTGGCTACACGCTGCAGGATATCAGCGGCGACGGTGTTCCGGAGCTGCTTATCGGCTGGATTAGCCAAAAACGCGGCGTGGGGCATTACGGTAAGGAGATTTATGCGATTTACACCTTTGCGAACGGCAGAGTGCAATACGTTGCGGAGGGCTGGAGCCGCAGCAGCCTGCAGCTTATGGCGAATGACAATCTGGTGACACGAGGCGGCACCGGTATTTCGCATCAGGTGCTTGCTGTGGAGCATTTGCAGCCTGACGGCAACCTCGGATGCTATGAGCTTTATTTTACCTGGCCGAAGGATGACGGCCTTGGCGTTTAC
>CAKQHU010000027.1 GCA_934234275.1 uncultured Phascolarctobacterium sp. | reverse complement strand
GATAATAGCTGTGCCCTTGGCAGTGCGGCTTGCTTCAGGGATTTCATAGCCCTTCTGGCGATATACACGGCCACGGTTGGTAAAGAAGAGAATGTTATGGTGAGTAGTGGAGAGGAAGAGATGCTCTGCCGAATCATCAATCTTCTTGCCGCTGCCGCCAGTTTTACCTACGCCGCCGCGTTTTTGGCTGCGGAAGTTATCCAGAGTCTGGCGTTTGATATAGCCCTGATGGCTGATGGTTACAACGATATCCTCTTCGGCAATCAGGTCCTCGATATCCATTTCGGAGCTGTCGATGGAAATTTCGGTACGACGCTCGTCACCGAAGCGCTTCTTCATTTCCTGCAGGTCTTCCTTGATAATGTTCATAACCTTATGCTCATCTGCCAATACGCTTTCCAGCCAGTCAATAGTTTCCAGCAGGTCGGCATATTCTTCGTCAATCTTCTTGCGCTCCAGACCGGTCAGGCGCTGCAGACGCATATCCAGAATAGCCTGTGCCTGACGTTGGCTCAGCTTAAAGTTTTCCATCAAAGCGGTGCGGGCAATTTCTGCTGTTGCGCTGCCGCGGATGGTGCTGATTACTGCATCAATATTATCCAGAGCAATCTTTAAGCCCTCTAAGATGTGAGCTCTGTCCTTGGCCTTGCCCAGCTCGTAGCGGGTACGTCTGGTAATAACATCCTTCTGGTGCTCCAGATAATATTCCAGAACCTGCTTAAGGTTTAGGACACGCGGCTGGCCGTTAACCAGCGCCAGCATGATGATACCAAAGGAGCTTTGCAGGGCGGTATGCTTGTACAGACGGTTCAGAACAACGTCAGGAACAGCATCGCTCTTCAGCTCAACAACAATCTTCATGCCGTCTTTAAGGCTGGAGAAGTCATCAACCTTGGTAATGCCTTCGATTACGCCGTCCTTAGCCAGGTTAGCAATATCCTTAATCAGGTTAGCTTTGTTAACCTGGTAGGGGATTTCGGTAATAACGATATGGTGCTTGCCCTTGTTGGCAGGCACGATCTCAGCCTTAGCGCGGATTTTTACTACGCCACGGCCGGTATTATAAGCACTGGTAATACCTTCCTTACCCAAAATGCAGGCACCTGTCGGGAAGTCAGGGCCTTTGATAGCCGTCATCAGCTGCGGAATTTCCACATCAGGGTTATCAATCAGCATAACCAGGCCGTTAACAACCTCGCACAGATTGTGCGGCGGAATATTGGTAGCCATACCTACCGCGATACCGGCACTGCCGTTAATCAGCAGAGCAGGAACTTTGGAAGGAAGTACGCTGGGCTCTTTTAAAGATTCATCATAGTTAGGTACAAAATCAACTGTATCCTTTTCGATATCCTCCAGCATTGCCTCAGCAATTTTAGCCATACGTACCTCGGTATAACGCATTGCTGCCGGACTGTCGCCGTCAATACTGCCGAAGTTACCATGGCCGTCTACCATCAGATAGCGGGTAGAGAAATCCTGCGCCAGGCGCACGATTGCATCATATACGGAACTATCACCATGCGGGTGATATTTACCTAAAACGTCACCGACGATACGAGCGGATTTTTTATAGGGCTTCGTCGGAGTCATGCCTGCTTCCTGCATTGCGTATAAAATACGGCGATGTACAGGCTTCAAGCCATCGCGGACATCAGGTAAAGCACGTTGGATGATAACGCTCATCGCATAATCGATATAGGATTTTTGCATTTCCTCTTCGATGTATACGGGAAGAACTTTACCAGTGGTATTTTCTAAATCCACTTTATCACCTTTCCTTTACAAAAAACAATATCACAACCTGTTAAATAGGGCAGAACGTCTAAGCACAGGTTATTTTAATAATATCTCATAAACCTGCTTACCAATCAGCAGGGTGGTAACCAGCAAATACAAGGGACGCACATAGGAAGCACCCTTTTTAATTGCCAGTCGGGTACCGACAACAGCACCGGCAATCATCGCCGCAGCCATAATCAGACCGTAGCTCCAGATAATCGTGCCGCTGACAGCGAAGGATACAAACGCGCCCACGCCGCTGGCAAAATTCAACGCCTTGGCATTACCGGCAGCCGTTACAAAGTCATATCCCAAATACAAAAAGCCAAAAATCAGGAAAGAGCCTGTACCAGGACCGAAGAAGCCATCATAAAAGCCCATGGCAAACGCCATAACGATGGCACCGATTAAAGCCTGCATACCAAGCTTTTCTATTGTACCGGCATCGCCCCAATCCTTACGGCGATAGGTATAAACAGCAACAGCAACCAAAAGTACGACGATAATATTTTTCATCAGCTGCTCAGGCAGCAGATAAACTACATAGGCACCTAAGGCTGAACCGATAAAAGAAAGCGGCATCAGCGTAAAGGCTGCCTTTTTTATTTTACCGGCGCGCCAAAAGGAGAGCACGCTGGTAAAGCAGCCGATAGAGGCTGCCAGCTTGTTTGTTCCCAAAGCATAGGGAACAGGCAAGCCCAGGCTCAACAGGGCAGGGGTGGAAATTAAACCGCCGCCGCCAACAGTAGAATCAATAAACGAAGCTATAAAGCCTGATACAATCAGGAAAATAACTGTCGTAGTATCTAAATTCGCCACAAAAGTTTCCAAAAAATTCCCCTCATTTCAGTGGCTAGTAATTAGTTGTTAGTGGTTAGCAAGCGGAACTCATTATGCCAAATATCAGGCTGCACGGCTTCACTACACACTATTTACTAATCACTGCTTACTTTTCACTGCACACTATACACTATTCACTTTTACCTATTTACTGCCTTCCGCCCAACGGATATACAAGCCTAAAGCACCGCTATGACAGGTGCAGCAGATTTTTTCGGCATCAGCATTAACTTCATTGCTGATAGCGTAGGGGTAGAGCTGGCTCAACGTTGCCTGCTGCAGCGGCCAGCGCACACCGGTAAAATCTACTGTTATTTTTTCGCTTAAGGGCAGCATGGAAACAGCTTCCGCCGCAGCCAGCAGCTTCAGCTCTACGCTTTCGCCCTCTGTCAGCAGCAGCATAAATTCCTTGTCATCCGCCAGTATAACTCGGCAGTCACGCTGCTTTTTTACTCCCAGTAAAGTATAGACGTTGCTGTATAAATGGTCGAAGCGTCCGCCCCAGATACCGCTGGCAAGAATATCTCCCTCAGGAAGATTGTGCAGCAAAAGCTGTAAATCGGTATCATCCTTAGCAGGATTAAAGCTGTGCACCGCAGTACCTGCAACACGCGCCTGCTGATAAACAGCCTGTGATGAGCTGTCGCAGTCACCGAACAGCTCCGCCGGCACACAGCCGGCCGCGAGGCAATACTCGGCGCCGCGGTCGGCGCAGTAAATTTTCTTGCCGCTGCTGACGCTGTGCAGCCACTCAGTTTTTGGCCTGCGACCACCGGCCACAACCAGCAAAGTGTCAGTATTGAAAAGTGCAGCAGCGTGATGTTTCACGTGAAACATCACGCGCAGCTCCAGCTCAGGCAGTACAAAAAGCTTATCAGTCATTATTTTTTCGCTACAGCGACAGGTTTAATCACAATCTGGCCGTTTTCCTTGAGAACCTTCCAGGTGCAATCACCATTCTTGTTCTTCAGCCATTCCATGCTAATTTCCAGAAGGAAACGGTTCAGGCGCTCCTGTGCCTCCTCCGGCAGCAGCAGTTCTTTTTTAGCAGTTGCCTTAGCACCCTTTAATTTGCTTTGCTTAACCTTTTCATCAGCATACATGCCGTTTTCAAAGGTCAGCTCCTCGCTGAAGCCCTTCAGCATATCTGCATCAGAAAGTCCCTTTTTTATCTTAACCATTTTAAGCACCTCTTTTTATGCAACAATCAGGCTTACAAATCCAGATTACGTACCTTCTTCGCATTATCCTCGATAAACTGACGGCGCGGCTCAACCTTATCACCCATCAGAATAGAGAAAATGCGGTCTGCCTCAGCGGCATCCTCCAGATGAACCTGCAGAATCGTACGTGCCGCAGGATCCATGGTTGTTTCCCACAGCTGGCCGGGGTTCATCTCGCCTAAGCCTTTGTAGCGCTGTACATACGGATTGGTATCGCGGCCAACCTCGTCGAGGATTTGCTGCAATTCTTCATCGCTGTAAGCGTAGTGATGCTGCTTCTGGTTTTTACGGATTAAATACAACGGCGGCTGTGCAATAAACACATGGCCTTCCTTAATCAGGGGCTGCATATAACGGTAGAAGAAGGTCAACAGCAGCGTACGGATATGCGCACCGTCGACGTCGGCATCTGTCATGATAATAATCTTGCCATAACGTGCCTTGTCCAGATTAAAGTCATCGCCGATACCGCAACCGAAGGCGGTAATCATATTGCGAATTTCTTCACTGCTCAGCACCTTATCAAGACGTGCCTTTTCAACATTAAGGATTTTACCGCGCAGCGGCAAAATTGCCTGGAAATCACTGTTACGGCCCTGCTTGGCACTGCCGCCTGCGGAGTCACCTTCGACCAGATAAATCTCTGTATCCTCAACGTTACGGCTCTTGCAGTCAGCCAGCTTGCCGGGAAGTCCGCCAAGATCCATAGCGTTCTTACGGCGTGTCAGCTCACGTGCCTTGCGTGCTGCCAGACGGGCGCGCGCAGCAATAATAGCCTTTTCCACCAGCTTTTTGGCAACCTGCGGATTTTCCTCCATAAACTCGGCCAGAGTATCGCCGACCAGATTATCAACGATAGGCATAACCTCGCTGTTGCCCAGCTTAATTTTAGTCTGGCTTTCGAACTGCGGGTTCTGCACCTTCAGGCTCAGAACTGCGGTTAATCCCTCACGCACATCATCGCCGCTCAGCGCATCCTCATTTTCCTTAAGCATGTTGGTCTTACGCGCATAAGCGTTAATTGTGCGTGTCAGAGCCTTACGGAAGCCGCTGAGGTGAGTACCGCCTTCCTCGGTGTTGATGTTGTTGACATAGGTAAAAATATTCTCGCTGTAGGTATCGCAGTATTGCATTGCAACCTCAACGATAACAGCGTTCTTTTCACCCTCCAGATAAATCGGCTTCGGATTGATTTTATCCTTATCCTTATCCATAAATTCAACGTATTCGATAATACCGCCGGCAAAATGGAAGGTTTCACTCTTATCCTCGGCACGTTCATCGGTCAGGGAAATGGTGATGCCCTTATTCAAAAATGCAAGCTCGCGAATACGCAGACGCAGAGTATCATAGCTGTATTCCGTTTCCGTAAAAATAGTGGCATCCGGTTTGAAATGTACTGTGGTACCTGTAGTTTCGCAAGAGCCCTTTTCATAAAGCTTTTTCGAGGTTTTGCCCTTGGCAAACTCAATGCCGTAGCATTTGCCGCCGCGGCGCACCTCAACCTCCATGTGCTCACTCAAAGCGTTAACGCAGGTAACACCGACACCATGCAGACCGCCGGAAACCTTATAGCCGCCGTCACCGAACTTACCGCCTGCATGCAATACTGTCATGATAACCTCAACAGCAGGCTTCTGTTCCTTTTTCATCATATCCACGGGAATGCCACGGCCGTTATCGATAACCGTAATGCTGTTATCCTTATGGATAATTACCTTGATATCACTGCAGTAGCCGGCCAAAGCCTCGTCAATACTGTTGTCCACAACCTCATACACCAGATGGTGCAGACCGCGGGAGGACGTACTGCCGATATACATAGAAGGTCTTTTGCGTACAGCCTCCAGGCCCTCTAAAACGTGAATCTGTTCCGCGTTATAGTTACCCTTGACCGCTGTAGCTTCTTCAATATCAATATCCTGGGTCATATTTACCTCCGTTTTAAAATTTCTAAATTAGTATAGACAGCGCCGTCCAGAAAACCTGATTCAGCGCGTTTTTTCAAAGTCACCGAAGAAATCGAGGACAAATACATCGTGTCATCGGTCAGGACGCAGCTGTAATAGCCTTCACCGCCGGAAGCATCAACCACCTTATAGCGGGAGCCGTACTTCTTGACGAAATCGTCGTAAACCACAGACTGAGGGTGATTCAAATTAAAAATAGCGATTATTTCACTGTTTTTTACCATGTAATCTACTCCCAAATGCAGATACACCCTGATCCCTCCTTAAATAAGTCAAAGCATTTTCATACAGTGCAAGGGTAATGTCCTCAGGCTGCTTTTCCAGCAGAAACATTACCGCCAGCAAACTTTCCTTCTTATCGGCAAAGCCGCAGCGCACCCGTTCAAAATAGTAGCTTTGTAAGTTTTCCTTTACAGCCGTAAATAATATTTTATCACATTTATAGTAGGCCAGACAATCTTCATACTTCAGCCAGGGCTGAATCCGCAGCAGCTCCGCCAGCTTGCTGCGCAGCTCCTCGCGCTGCTCGCGCTCGCAGACGCTGCACATATCCAGTCCCTTGCGCATTTGAGCACCGCATACGGGGCATTTGGTATATTCCGCAGGCGGGGCAGGCGGCTCGGCCTGCTTTTCCTTTTGCTGCTGCTTTCTGAAAAAGCTGCCGGTATGAAAATAAACCTTTTTAATCAGCACGCGTCCCAGCAAAAAGGAGTTGATTTTTTGCAGAAACAGCTGCTGCATCATATACAGCTCGTTGGCCAGCATACTGTTGGCCGTGCGCACATAAAGCTCGCTGCCGCTGATTTTTTCGATAGCACAGCTGCGCGCCAGATTTTCGCCCACAATCTCCGTCCATCTGCTTTCCAGATAATGCTGCAGATAGGCCAGCTTGATTTCCGGCGATATATAAGCCTTTTTATAGGTGCGGCGCGGATCAAACAGACGGCGGATAACCTCCTCCGCAGCCTCTAAATTCTCAGCATACATAATCAGGCCTCGCTTATACTGCCACCGGAAATTTTAAAGTAAGCATTACCGGCGAGCTCCGGTATCAGCTCGCGGTCATTTACTGTAATAAAGGTCTGCACTCTGCCGTCAATAAACAGCAGCAGCTGAGCGCGGCGGCTGTTATCAAGCTCGCTCATTACATCATCCAAAAGCAGGACGGGGAATTCTCCCAGCTCATTTTTGACATACTGCAGCTGCGACAGCTTCAGTGCCAGAGCACCGCTGCGCTGCTGTCCCTGTGAACCGAAGGCCCGCAAGGAAAGACCGTTGAGCAATAGCTGCAAATCGTCGCGGTGGGGACCGATGCCCGTGTTACCGCGCAGGATATCAAGGCGCTGACGCTCCGACAGCCGTTCACGGTAAAAATCCTCTGCTGCCTCCGCGGCAGACTGCGGATAGAGCAGAGTGCTGTTGTTGGCCTTCTGCTCGTAGCGCACCTGCAGCATTTCGCTGCCCTTGGTAATGGATGAGTAAATCTCTCCGGCAATAGCCTGCAGTTTGCCCAACGCCGCCAAACGTCTGCGTACAATAGCTGCAGCCAGACGGATGAACTCCTCGTTCCAGGGCTGCAATACATCAGGACTGCCGCCGTTATCGCGCAGCTCCTTCAAAAGGCGGTTGCGTTGCTGCAGAACACGGTTATACTTCAGCAGCAAATCGTAGTAGACAGGATCAGTCTGAGCAATCTGCATATCAAAGAAGCGTCGCCGCAATGCAGGCTCGCCCTTGACTAGCTGCAGGTCCTCCGGTGAAAACATCACCGCATTCAGGGCACCGTAATGCTCCTTGGGACGCACGCGCGCACCGTCGAGCAGTATTTCCTTCTGCCAGCGCTCATGCTGACGGTACTTTTTGATTTTTACCTCATGGCTGCCGCTGAAGCTGGCGTATTCTACGCCTACGGCCATAGCATCAGCACCCATTTTCAGCATTTCCTCTTCGGCGGAGGTGCGGTGTGACATGCCGAAGGCACTGTAAAAAATAGCCTCCAGCAGATTAGTCTTTCCCTGGGCGTTCTGCCCGTAAAAAACGTTAATCATAGATGAAAGCTGCAGTTTGCAGCTTTCATAGTTGCGGAAATTAACCGCATAAAGACTGTTGATCTTCATTAAGCTTCTTTGGCAACGGTCAGCTCTATCTGGTCATCAATATTTACGACATCGCCGGGATGCACCTTTTTACGTTTTTCCGTTACCAGCTGGCCGTTCAGGCGGACAACGCCATCTTCAACCATCAAAAATGCCTGTCCTCCGGTATCTGCAACACCGGAAAACTTCAGCAGCTTATCCATAGTAATAAATTCTGTTGTGATTTCTACAGTTTCTTTTTGCATAATGCCGCTCCTTAGAAAACAACACGTACCGGTGTTACGATATAGGTGTAATCCGGTTCATCGGCACAGGTAACGCATACCGGGCTGAGAGAGGTATTCATGGACAAAACAGCTTCCTCTGCTTCCAGGTTCTTCAGGATATCCAGAATATATTTGGCGTTAAAGGCAACATTCAGCGGGTCACCGACAGTCTGGCAGGAAACAACCTCCAAGCCTGTACCTACATCCGGGCTGCTGCTGGTAATAGTAATTTCATCAGCAGCTACGCTCATTTTGATGATGCTGTAATCACCGTCGGTAGAGAAGAGAGCTACACGCTCAACAGCACCGGCAAGCTCTTTAATGTTTACCTTGCTGGTCAGAGCGAATTTCGGCGGAATAACGCGGCGATAATCCGGGAACTGGCCTTCAATCAGACGGGAAACAATAACTACATTATCGATAACAACCATAATCTGGTTATTGAGCAGGGAAATAAGTACCTGCTGCGGTACCTCGCCTGTCAGGTTACGGGAAATTTCGCCAAGAACCTTGGACGGAATAATCATGCTGAGCTCTTCATTTCCCTCATATGGCAGAGATTTGATAGCCAGACGATGGGTATTGGTGCCGACGAAGGTAATTTTGCCTTCTTTAGCTTCTACCAGAATACCGGTGAACAGAGGTCTTGCTTCATCGGTAGAACAAGAGAAGATAGTCTTTTTGATCAGCTCTTTAATCATGCTGTCATCAAGAGCAATGGTTCTGTCTGCATCAAAGGTGGGAAATTTAGGATAATCATCTTCATTCATTAAGAAAAGCTGATATTCGGATTTTCCGGAGCTTACTTTGATAGAGTGCTTTTCTTCGTTTTTACTGATGGTCAGGCTTTCAGCGGGCAATTTACGGATAAGGTCGGCAAAATGCTTGGCAGAAACAACTATTTCCCCCGGTTCGCTGATTTCTGCATCAATGGTGCAGGAAATAGCCATGTTTAAATCCATAGCCTGTATTTCCAGCTTGTTATCTGCTGCGATAACATGGATACCGGAAAATATAGGTGTGCTTGGTTTGGAAATAATTGCTCTTTGAACTGTCTGAATTGCTTTATTTAAGCTGTTGGTATTACAGGAAATTATCATTTGTTCACAGTCCTCCTTGTTTTTTTAATACTGTTATAATATATAAAAAGTAGTCGACGTAGTAGTAGGGCCTGTTAGTTGTGGGGAAAAGTGCTTTAAGCTTAGCTGTGATGCATTATTTCCCATGTATATAAGGCTGTTGATAACCGGGAAATAATATACACACAATCTACAGGCTAAAATTTTATCAACTTATGCCCAAAAGTTATACACAGCTTGAGGGTGAGTTATCAACAGTTTTTGTGGATAACTTTTTTTACTGTTATTGCCGCAGGATTTCGATGATTTCCTGCAGCTCGTTTTGGAAGGCGAGGTTACTGTTTTTGAAGTTGCTTATTTTTTCGTAAGCATGGATGACGGTGGTGTGGTCACGTCCTCCGAAGAGCTCACCGATACGCGGATAGGATAAATCTGCCAGCTCACGGCAAAGGTACATAGCTACCTGACGCGGGAAGGCAATGTTCTGGGTACGCTTTTTGTTGAACAGCTCATCCTGCTTAACATTGTAGTGGTCAGCGACAACTTTAATGATACCTTCGTAGGTGATGGTTCTTGTTTTGATATCGTTGCCCATGTCGGAAAGCACCTTCTGTGCTGTTTCTACGGTGATGGGCATGTGCATGAGTGAGGTGTATGCTACTATTTTATTGTAGGCGCCCTCAATTTCACGGATGTTGGTGGCGATGTTGGTTGCCAGCAGGGTGATAACCTCGGTCGGCAGGACGATATTGTCCGATGCAGCCTTAGTACGCAGAATTGCCATACGTGTTTCCAAATCCGGAGTCTGGATATCTGCTGTGAGGCCCTGGTCAAAACGGGAACGCAGGCGGTCCTCTAAGGTTTCGATTTCGCGCGGAGGACGGTCACTGGAGATGATGATCTGTTTATCGGCATCCTTCAGTGCATTAAATGTATGGAAGAATTCTACCTGCGTCTGCTCCTTGCCCTTCAGAAACTGGATATCGTCGATAATCAGGCAGTCGATATTGCGGTATTTCTGGCGGAAGGCCTCAGTAGTTTTGTTCTGGATGGAATTGATGATTTCGTTGGTGAATTTTTCACTGGAGGTGTAGAGCACCTTCATGCTGGGGTTGTTCTGCTTAATGCGGTTGCCGATAGCGTGCATTAAGTGTGTTTTGCCCAGACCAACGCCGCCGTACAGGAAAAGCGGGTTGTAGGCATGTGCCGGGTCATTGGCTACTGCCTGCGCTGCCGCATGGGCGAAGCGGTTGGAGTTGCCGATGACGAAGGTTTCAAAAACGTATTTTGGGTTCAGGTTGCTTTCATCGGGCTGCTGCACGGAGGTGTTTTCATTAAACAGCTGCTGCTGTTCGCGCTTGGCAGGTACAGCCGGCATTTCTTCAGCTGCTTCCGATCCGCTGCTGCCGTTGTCCATGGTTTCGATGATGAGCTTGATATTTTTGCTCATAATGCCGGCCAGGACACCTTCGATAACCTGAGCGTAGTTTTCCTCCAGCATTGTTTTAAAGAAGTCGTTTTTGACAGCTACTTTATAGTAGGTATCTGTCACCTCTAACGGCATAATCGGCTTAATCCAGACATTAAAGACTTTTTCATTAAAGGATTCCTTTAATTTGTCCTTACATCTGACCCAGATTTCCGCTAAATCATAGGAATTCATATAGATACATCCTTTCTCGCTAAAATTAGAAAAATAAAAACGACAGCCTGCATTGCCCGCGGAAGGGCGTGTAAGCGCCGGTTAAATTACAAGAGAAGCTAAATTTCCATATATATTTTAGCAGACTGTGGATAACTTCGCAAATTTCCTAAGAAAAATTTCGCAGTTGGCAGAAAAATAGCGGTTTTTACTTGACGAAGTTTTTATTTTCCCATATAATAAGTTAGTAATACCTTGCGTGGTGCTGCAGGTGCTGAAAAAGCGCGTTATGGCCGCGTTGGTAGAACAAATAACAGCTATCAATATTCACATACATTAGAAATTGATAAAATTTTGCGGTGGATAAGGAGGGAATACTGAATGAAGCGTACTTTTCAACCTAACAATCTCAGAAGAAAAAGAACTCATGGTTTCAGAGAAAGAATGAAAACTTTGGGCGGTCGTCAAGTTCTCAAAAGAAGACGTGCTAGAGGCAGAAAGAAATTGTCTGCATAACATTATAAAATAGGCCGCGCAAGTGGCCTATTTTTTCCATGCGGGCAGGTGTGCATTTGATGCAAAAGAAAAAGTTTACTTTAAAAAAATTAAATCGACTTAAATCGAAGAAAAGCTTTCAGATTGTCTATGTAAAGGGACGCACTGTTGTCGATGCTATGTCGGTTTTTTATATTCTCCCGGATCAGGGCGAAGATATAAAAATCGGTCTGGCGGTAGGCAAGAAGCTGGGCTGCGCTGTGGTGCGCAACCGTGTCAAGCGTCTGATGCGTGAAGTATTCCGCATGCATAAGGCAGAACTCAAAAAGGGTTACCATATAGTCTGGGTAGCTCGCAAGAAGCTGACAAAGGCTGATTACAAGACTTTTGAGCGTGTATTTTTAAGACTGGCAAAAAGAGCAGCTCTGCTGCAGTAATAAGGATAGAAGGCTATGAGCAGGTTACTGATTTTGTGTATAAGATTCTACCAGATTTTTATATCACCGCTGAAACCGCCGACCTGCAGGTTTTATCCTACATGTTCAGCGTATGCTATTGAAGCGAT
>CAKQHU010000026.1 GCA_934234275.1 uncultured Phascolarctobacterium sp. | reverse complement strand
TGTATTGTGATTGATGTGCGCTCGGCGATTGACCTGTTAGGGGAGATTACGGGTGATACGGTGCAGGATGAGATTATCAATGAGATTTTTGAGAGGTTCTGTATCGGTAAGTAGGAGATAGATAGTACATATATTTTTAAGAGGTCTATTAAGATGAGTTATATTACAGATACATTTGATGTAATTGTCGTTGGCGCCGGCCACGCAGGTGTGGAGGCGGCACTGGCTGCTGCCCGTTTGGGCGGTAAGACGCTGCTGGCGACGCTGTCGCTGGATAATGTGGCGCTGATGCCGTGTAATCCGTCTATCGGCGGTCCGGCAAAAGGTCATCTGGTGCGTGAGCTGGATGCTTTGGGCGGCCAGATGGGTATCAGTGCGGATTTGGCGTGTATCCAGATGCGTCTTTTGAATACCGGTAAGGGCTATGCCGTGCATGCTCTGCGCGGTCAGGAGGACAAGCCCTTTTATCACACGCTGATGAAAAAGATTGTTGAGGATCAGGAAAACCTGGAGCTGAAGCAGCTGATGATTGATAAGCTGCTGGTAGAAAACGGCGCGGTTGTTGGCGTAGAGGCCGAAACCGGCGAGATTTTCGAGGCGAAGTGCGTTATTCTGGCTACCGGTACTTATCTGCGTGGCCGTATTGTTTACGGTCAGGTTAATTATGAATGCGGTCCTAACGGTCTGCGCAGTGCGCAGAAGCTGTCCGCTTCTTTGCTGGAGAACGGTGTGGAGCTGATGCGCTTCAAGACCGGTACGCCGGCGCGTATTGATGCCCGCAGTCTTGATTACAGCAAGATGGAGCCGCAGTACGGCGATGAGGAGGTGCGCAACTTCTCCTTTATCAGCGATATCAAAACACGTGAGCAGGTTCCTTGCTATCTGACTTATACGAATGAGGCTACACATAAAATTATCCGCGATAATCTGCATTTATCCGGTATGTTTAACGGTATGATTGAGGGCGTCGGCCCGCGTTACTGCCCGTCTATCGAATCTAAGATTGTGCGCTTTGCCAATAAGGAGCGTCATCAGCTGTTTATCGAGCCTGAGGGACGCAGTACCAATGAAATGTATGTACAGGGCATGAGCTCTTCTTTGCCGGCGCACATTCAGCTGCAGTTTATGCAGACGATTCCCGGTCTGGAGCATTGCAAGATGATGCGTGCAGGCTATGCCATCGATTACGACTGCCTTGATCCGCTGCAGCTGCGTCCGTCTTTGGAGCATAAGGCTATCAGCGGCTTGTTCAGTGCCGGTCAGTCCAACGGTACCAGCGGCTACGAGGAGGCTGCTGCTCAAGGTCTGATGGCAGGTATCAATGCGATGATGAAGATTAACGGACGCGAGCCGCTGGTATTGCGCCGTGATGAGGCGTATATCGGCGTTTTGATTGATGACCTTGTTACCAAGGGTACGTCCGAGCCTTACAGAATGATGACCTCGCGTGCGGAATATCGCTTGCTGCTGCGTCAGGATAATGCGGATTTGCGCCTGACGGAAAAGGGCAGAGCTATTGGTTTGGTTGATGATAAGCGCTACGGCATTTTCACCGAAAAGCGCACTGCTTTGGAGCGCACGGTGAGCGAGCTGGGTAAGCAGAATATTTCTCCCAGTGCGGAAAATAATGCCAAGCTGGAGGCTATGGGTACGGCGCCGCTGCGCAGCGGCAGCAGTCTTTTGGATTTGCTGCGCCGCAAGGAGGTTACCTACAGCAAGCTGCAGCAGGCTTTCGGCTTGCTGGAGCTGGCACCGCAGGTAGCGGAGCAGGCCGAGATTTTCGCCAAGTATGAGGGCTATATTACCAAGCAGCGTCAGGAGGTTGAGCGCTTTATGAAGCTGGAAAACAAGCGCCTGCCTGATGATATAGATTATCGTGCGATTAAGGAGCTTTCCAGCGAGGCCGCTGAAAAGCTGGACAAGGTGCGTCCGGCGAATATCGGTCAGGCATCGCGTATCAGCGGTGTTTCGCCTGCTGATATCAGCGTGCTGATGATTGCGCTGGAGCTGAAGCGCCGAAAGGAGCAGGAAGAATGACCTTTGCAGAAATTTTAGCCGAAAAGGGTGCGGAGGCCGGTTTGAGCTTTACGCCGCTGCAGCTGGAGCAGTTCGGCCGTTATTACGAGCTGCTGGTGGAAACCAATAAGGTTATGAACCTTACCGCTATTACCGAGCCGGAGGATGTTGCCGTAAAGCATATGGTAGATAGCCTGCTGGCCTACGAGGCAGAGATGGCCGGCAAGACTTTGGCGGACGTGGGCACGGGCGCCGGCTTTCCCGGTGTGCCGCTGAAAATCTATTGCCCCGAGCTGAAGGTAACTCTGATTGATTCCTTGGGCAAACGCCTGCGCTTTTTGCAGCAGGTGATTGAGGAGCTTGGGCTGAAGGGTATCCGTTGCGAGCACTTGCGTGCCGAGGATGCGGGCCGTGATAAAAAGCACCGCGAAAAATATGACTATGTAACGGCGCGCGCTGTGGCACGTTTGAGCGTGCTGAGCGAATACTGCCTGCCGCTGGCCAAGAAGGGCGGTCAGTTTATCGCTTTGAAGGGCAGCAAATTTGCCGAGGAAATTACCGAGGGCGAGGCTGCGGTAAAAATTCTCGGCGGCAAAATTCTCAGTGCGGAGCCTGTAAAATTACCCGGTCTGGATGATGGACGTGCTATAATAAAGATAGCTAAAATCAAAAGCACACCGGCGCAATACCCGCGTAAGGCAGGTACGCCGGAAAAACAGCCCTTAGGCGCTAAATAGGGGGAAAGCATATGTTAGTAGATGATGGATTTTCGGTATTGGATACAGATTGCGGTATTATCGGCGAGCGTAAGGCCGTTAATGAGGTGAAGGTAGTCAAGGTTCCCATCGGACAGATTTTCCCCAACCCTTATCAGCCGCGCAAAAGCTTTGACGAGGCAGCCTTAGAGGAGCTGTCTGCTTCCATCGCCCAATACGGCGTGCTGCAGCCTCTTTTGGTATCACCGGCGGAGGACGGCCGTTATCTGCTGATTGCCGGCGAGCGCCGTCTGCGTGCTTCCCGTATGGCGAAGCTGACGGAGGTACCGGTTATTATCAGCGATTATACTAACCAGCAGATTGCGGAAATTGCGCTGATTGAAAACCTGCAGCGTGAGGACCTGCACTTTCTGGAGGAGGCCGAAGGCTATGAACAGCTGATGGAGCAGTTCCATCTGACGCAGGAGGCTATGGCTGCGCGCGTAGGCAAGAAGCAGTCTACTATTGCCAACAAGCTGCGTTTGCTGCGCCTGTCGCCTGCGGTACGTAAGGTGCTGGTGGATGCAGGTCTGAGCGAACGTCATGCGCGCGCACTGCTAAAGCTGGATGATGATACCAAACGTCTGGAGGCGCTGGAGGTTATTGTTGCCAAGAATTACAGTGTGCGCCAGACAGAGGAATATATCAGCAAGCTGTTGGAGAACAACCAGCAGGAAAAACGCCGCCGCATGGTGATTGTCAACGATGTCCGCATTTACCTGAACAGTATTAAGCAGGTTGTCAACGCTATTAAGGATGTCGGCATTCCGGTTAATATGGAGCAGACGGTGGAAGGCGATGAGGTTATCGTCAGTGTCCGCATTAAGAATCAGAAGAAGCCGAAGTGCGGCAACAGCAAGCCATTGTTCTGAAAGTAATAAAGCAGGAAGCTTCCTGCAGTAACGATAAAAGCAGAGAGCTGTGTTTCACGTGAAACACAACTCTCTGCTTTTTTGTACAAGGAGGTGGCTTATTATGCTCCGGCTATAGCCGGATTTTTACCAGAATTTAAGCATTTGGAAAAGACTCTTTTTGAAGCCCTTCTCCGGCGGAATTACCTCATGCAGGAATTTGGGCTTAACATAACGCACAATCATGGGCGGTGTACGCATAGTGGTTTCGGCAAAGCGCGGTAGCTTGCTGTTGGCTGGCAGCTGCAGGCTGCGTACCTTGTCCTTGCTGTTGACGAAGCGGGCACTGGCAGCACCGGTCTGACCGTTGACGACGATGACGAAGCGCTCGCCGGCGCTGTTGTCGGTATAGTCAACATAATAAATCGGCAGCATGATGTCAGCCGAATGCTTGCGGATATTGCGTGCCCATTTTTCAATCGTAACATTCTTTAAGCCGTAATTTTCGCAGAGCTTGTTGCAAAGCTGTTCGTTGATCATGCGGTCAAGATATTTTTGTACCGGGAAAAGATTGCTGCGGGTGGTGATATGTACGTCACCCTCTAAGAACACGGGGTCGAAGGGGGCGAACTCATCAAAATTCCAGGGAGCAACCATATCGACGGCGTTTTCGTCAAAGACATAGGTTTGCGGATATACCCAGTTCAAGACCTCCTGATAAATTTCGCAGTCGCCCTTGTTGCTGGAGATTTGCGCTTTGACGCGCAGGTCCGCAAGTGTATAGGGAGTATAGAAGGCGGTAAATTTTTCTTTGATGGCCTTTTCCGCACCCTTGAAGGACATAGGCTCGCGCTTCATCAGCAGCTGTGCTCTGCCGAAGGCCTGCTCCTTAGTGAGCTTGAAGGGCAGGGCGATGGAGGGGTAGCTGCGGGAGCCTGCGCCGATGAGCTGGTCCTTGTTGTAGCCGCCGGCCTTTAGCTCCTCCTGCGTCAGACGGTGACCGCAGTATTCGCAGGTAAAAATAGTCTGCGTGGATTCGCCGGTAACATCGGCACCGCAGAGCGGGCAGGGCAGCTTGATGGTGTGGCTTTCTTTGTAAGTCTTGGTGCTGAGGGCGCTGAAAACGCCCAGCTTGTCTTCAATGCTTTGGGTATCGTTTTTGAGCATTTCGGGCAACGGCTCCATGAAGTATACGTGTCCCAGCTTTACCAGACCGTTGACAACTTCTACCGGTTTATGGCGGTATTTGATTTCGCTATCAAGGATTTTTTCGCTGTTCGGCCAAGGCTCCTTGTTGCCGCAGAAGGAGCAGATGAAGCTGGTGCTGGCAGCGTCGGAATACATGGTGCCGCCGCATTTTTCGCATTGTATAGCACAACATTCGTCGTTTTCTTTAAACATAGGAACATCTCCCTTCCTTATCTTGCCTTCATTATAGCGCAAAAAGAGTGTCAGCGCCCCACCCGAAAGGGGAAATTTGGGTAGGATGGGGGTAATTTGTTTTAAATAAGGAAAATCGTCGCAATAGAAAAAATATTCTGTTGACTATAATGGTGGTATCGTTTATAATTAAGCTATATATTTGAGAAGTAGTATCAGCGGTTATATGTGCCTTATGGCCGACGTCTTTGCATTAAAAGCGGAGATGTAAAAAACTTGCTTGGAGTACGCTAAACTCAGGGTTATGCAAGAGACTGGGAATTCTCGAAACCATGATGTAATCCGGATAAAGTAGGAGTTAAGGCTAGGCAGAGTCTCATCTGTAATAAATGATAATGAGTATGCTTGAGGAACCTGCGTCGGCTTCTGAAACATCTAAGTGACAACATCCTTGCTTTTAGTGCAAGGGTGGAGTCTGTCCAAAATTAAAGCACCCTTGCCAAAGATTAATGGAAGGAGTGCATTTTTTTATGCCAAAAAACGAAACAGACAATTTTATTACTAAGTGTAAGCAGATTTTTACGCCGGAGGTTAATGTAACGGAGCTTTGCCAAAAATATAAGCTTAAGGCTGACGGTATCTATCTTCTGCATCGTGATAAACAGGGAAGTGTTTTTCAGGAGCAGCTGATTACGCATAATCCTTTGCTGATAACAGGCTTTTTTCATGAAGCTGAGGCAGATATTACTTACGTACAACTGGAGCTTTATCATGCGCAGGCGTGGCATAAGCTGCCATTGAAAACATTGGAGGAGATTTCGCGTACCAATCCGATTATTACGCTTGCCAATAATAATGTTGATATCAATATCAGTAACGCCAGACAGGTGATTGATTATCTGAGCTGCCTGCGCAGCTGTTTGCAGGAGGCTTTGCCACAGCAAAGGCTGTGCAAATATCTTGGCTGGGAGCAGGATAAATTCTATCTGCCGGGGCGTGGCATAGATGATACTGTTTTTATGCTGTCGGATGGGGAGCTTTATCAGGCAGTCGCAGAGGCCAAGGGCGATTGGGAAAAATGGCTGTCAACCTATGGCAAGCTGTGTGACAGCAGTATGGTTGCCCGCTTTATTATAAGCTGTGCTTTGGCTGCGCCGCTTTTGGAGCGCGTCAGCTTCAAGGGCAGTCCGTTGGTGTTGCTTTACGGCAGCAGGGGCAGCGGTAAAAGCACACTGATGCGCTTTGCTGCTTCTGTCTGGGGCAACGATAATTTTCTCTATCCCTGTAATGGTACGCTCAACGGCTTTGAGCTTAGGGCTAAGCTGTTGAGCGGTCTGCCGTTTTTTCTTGATGATGTACAGCTGATGCGTAGCAGACCGGATTTTAATGAATTTATGCAGTCCTTTATCTATATGCTTTTCAATGGCTATGGCAAGCAGCGGGCAACGAAGGAGCTTGGCTCGGCGATGCTTAACCGTTGGCAGACGCTGAATATTTTAAGCAGCGAAACAACAGTGGTTACACCGGAATTTTACGGCGGTGCCGCAAGGCGTATTCTGGAGCTGCATTTGCCGGAGGCCTTGGAGCGTGAGCTTATCGGCGAGTGCAACAAAACGAGTGCGCATTGCTATGGACTGGCAGGACGCAGAATGCTGGATTTGCTGGAGACGTATCCGTCACAAGTGTGGCAGGAGCTGTACGAAAAGGCGTGTGACAGGCTGTTTTTACTGGATAATGGCAAGCGTGAGGGCACACAGCTGATGGTGTTGGCGTTGGTGCTTCTGGCTGATGTTTTATTTGCCTTAGTAAGGACGGGAAGGTCTGATGTTGCACAGCTTACTCCGCTGCTGGCCGATGCAGAAGCAATGGTGCTTGCTGTTTCTGATGAGCTGGAAAATACCGAAGAACAGGAATCGGGAGCTTATTACCATGAGGCATTGGTGGATACTGTCAGTGCGAACTATGACTGCTTCGGTTATCTTGCTGCTGACAGCAGGGAGATTGTCAATGGCACCGGTTATAAGTCCTACGGATTTTTCTATGGTGGATATGTGTATATCAACAGCAAGGTCTTTAATGGCTTTTTGAAGCAGTTCGGCAAGCCGGCGAAAAGCATTAAAACGCTGCTGCGTGATGCTAAGCTGATTGAAGCTGATGCAGGACGCTTTACCAAGCAGCTGAATCTGACCTTCAATAAATGCTATCGTCCGCGGATGGTGTGTATGAAGTACGGCGAGCAAAGGGAGGCTGAGCAGGCTGCTTAAAAATTGCTGGTGTGACCGGTGCATTTTGCACCACTTGCACCAGTTGCACCACTTTTTTCAGCGTTTTTGCTAAAAAATCTGCAGCTCATAGCGTTTAATATATTATAAATAAAAATGTCTTGAATTAGCTGTGAATCCAATAAAATAAAGGCTTTGAACCCTTACGAAGACTTTACTTACAGGGATATATATTAGGGTTAGTGGAGCGGTTTTTGCGCTTGCACCAAAAGTAGTGGTTCAAGTGGTGCAAGTGGTGCAGAGCTTTTGCAACTGGTTATGACAATAAAAATTGTGCGGCTTTTTACGACCGCACAATTTTTTTGCTGTTTACTTACAGCATAGGATGTGATTATATGTTGAAGAATTATAACCTATCAGAAGGTCCAGCGCATACCTACGTTCCATTGCCAAGGTGTCTTGTAGTCGCCGCCGAAGGCTTTGGAAACATCTGCATACAGATAGCTGTTATCCTTGGTTTTGAGGTTGAAGCCGATGCCTGCCTCATACCAGGTGTCGCCCAAATCGTTGCTGTAGGTGGTGGATACACCGTTGTAGCTCAGGCGGGTGTCAGCACTGCCGCCGAAGTCATGCAGTACAGAAGCTTTGGCGTATACATTACCGTTGTCGCCAAGTCTGCTGCCAAGCTCGAAGCCCAAGCGGCCGATAGTGCTGCTCTGGCTGTCCTGACTGATAGCAATGCCGTTGGCGGTAGTGTAATCCTTACCGGCAATACGCAGCCAGGAAAGCTGTGCCTGCGGGGTGAAGTAGGCCTTGTCGCCCATAGCGATTTCTCTGCCGTATTCGGCACTGATGCTGCTGCCCCAGGTTTTGTACTGACCGTGAGTGAAGCCAATCGGTGCAGAAATATCGTAATCATTGCTCAGACGGCCTTCCTTGAGTACGATGTCTGCATAATGTCCCTTATCGCCCAGCCAGGTGCCGTACAGAGTAAGTGCCAGGCTACGGTTTTTCGCTGTTGCATCGCCGTAGGTTGTCTTACCGCTGTTACGGCTGATAGCAGCGCCGTAATGCCAATCGCCGCCAGCCTTATCATAGCCCATCTGGAAGAAATTATTCTGGTTTTTGGCATTGTCATATTTAAATTCGCCGCGGTTCAGGCGTACCCAGAAGCCCTGGTCACCATCGCCCTGACGCAAATCGCCTAAACGCTTGCTGAGAGTAGCGTCCTCTTGTCTCCAGGACAGTGCTGCAGCGTTTTGCATATGGCTGATAGCATCCACAGTAGAGCTTTGTGCAATTTTTACATTGGCGATTGCGTTGCCGTCAATGTGGTTGATGGTATCTGCCTGCATTTGGCCGATGAGCAGACCTTCGTTTACCTGAACGTCAAATTTTGCCGCACTGTCATCGTGAATCTTCAGGCTGTTTTTAACGAGGCCTTCTAAGCCGTCTGCGTCCTTAACGTTATCAGCATTGATGCCTGCATAGGAGGTATGTACTGTGGTAGCATCGGTGTCAGCATTGTTTACGCGGAAGAAGCCTGTATTGAGGTTTGCGTCAGCCTCCAACGTCAGCTCGCCACCGGTGCCCTGCAGGTGCATAACGTCAATGTTCTGCGCCTCTTCATTGGTCATGGTGATGTTGCCATTATGCAGGGTGAGGTTTTCAAGATAGCTCTCTCCTTTGCCGTACTCGCCCATAGCATGCCATGTAGCTTTGTTGGCGAGGGTGAGGTTAATAGTACCGGCAGAATCCTCTTTGTCTTCATAAGGACCGCTTTGGTCGAGATTGCCGGTAATGCTGGAAGCATCAGTGTTCAGGTTGAGGTTAACGATGGCGGTGTTGGCTGCATGTACGTCGCCAACGATTACAACATCGTTAGCAGTACCTTGGTTGATGTTGACAATAGTGTCGGTATGCCAAGTCGGATCCGGATCCTCGCCGTAAGCATTGATAGCGTTAAACGAGCCATTGTTAGCGTTGTTGGCGCCGGTTATGCTGCCGCCGGCCATGTTAAGAACGGAGCCATCTTCGACAAATAGTACATCAACAGTACCTTCGGCACTATTGTTTTCAGCTCTGATATTCGTAATGCCCAGGTTGACCTCGGAATGGTACCCTGCACGAACACCAACGGTCATAACCGCACCATCACCGCTGCTTTCAGCGTGAATAGTGCTGTTGTCACCGAGAGTAATGGTGGAGCTGTGGATAGCATTAAGACCATAGCTGTAGCTTGATTCATCAGGATTCGGAGAAATGCCTTTTACGTCAATATGTGTTTCGCCGGCGTTGATTTCGGAGTTGCCTGCTGCAAAGATGCCGTTAGTACGGGCTAAATTCTCAGCCATAGCTTCGGTAGCGATTGTCAGCTTGCCAAAGTTCATCTTGGCCTGGTCTTGGGCTTCAATACCTGCTGCCCAGGCAGAAGAGCCGTTTTTAGAGACAGCCTTGATATTTGTAGCGCCGGTTACGGTCAGAGTATGCTCACTGTCTTCATCCTCAAGATCGCGGCCCATGAAAATACCATCAGCAATACTATCCGGCTTGCCGTCAGCGGTAATATCGATATTGAGGTTTTCCATCTTGATATCGGCAGCATAAGTATCAATGCCGGAAATATAGATTCTGTTTATATCATAATTAGAGCCTGTAGACTGACCTGTGATATTCACATCTTGGGCAGTGAGCCTGCCGGGAGTATCGTAGTTAGAGGTTCCTGCATGAATACCGCTGGTAGCACCATCCTTAACATCAAGCTGCAGATTTAGCGGCGTAGTAAATTTTAAATGTGTTCCTTCGTCCCAAACCTCAACAGCAGGGTAGGCGTTAGTCCATTTTACTACGTCACCCTCAGCGAAGGTATAAGTGGATTCCATACCGACAGTAGTGCGGATACCATGAGCTGCATAAGCGTCATTAGCACCATTAATCTGGTCAGTATATTCCTGTGCAGAAGTTATGGATTGTTGTACCCCCCCAATGTACAGCGCAAGCATTACAGCTGTTGTCAGGGTTTTAGAGATTAATTTTTTGCGTTGCATAAACAAGACCACCTTTCTTAAAATCGGCCAACATAAAGAAAACTTTAAGAATATTACAATAATTTATCAGCCGATTCTTTTCTACATCTGCATTGTATATCAGATAACAGAAAAACACCCCACCCCAAATGGCAAATTCGGGTAGGGTAAAATGAAAAAATTTAAACTTTGTGAAAAAAGTAAACTTTTCCTCCCTTCCTACCCGAAATCAGCCTTTCGGGTAGGGACAAGCTGCCCCAAATACGCTATGCTATCATCAGAAGGATAGCAAAAGGCGGTGAGCAGCATGCGCAAACAAAAAAGCAATAAACTGAGAATTATTCATCTGCTGTTATTGGCAGCGCTTCTGCTGCTGACAGCAAAGCTGATTTATGCCCAAGTACGGGGAGGCGATAGCATGGGACGTATAGAATGGACGAGTATGCAATTATACAGAAACGGCTCGAATTATGATTATAGCTATAATTATGCGCTGCGTTTGGATGCTAAAAGCGGGCAGATGCTTTATGACTGCAGCTTTAAGGCTCCGGCAAATCTCAATGACGAAATCTGGCGCTGTGAGCTGGAGAGCGTGCCAGTGACGCGTGAGGAGCTGGCGCCTCTTGATGCGCTTATCCAAGGACTGCCGTTGGCACCGCCCAAGGAACCCGCGCCGGTAGATGATGATTTGTTTGTCTGCGATGACACCATGGAGATTTTTGATGTGTATATCGCCAGCTATAAGGATAGAAGTGTCAAAAAGCTGACGGCGCCTTTGAGCGGGGAGCAAAGAGAGAAAATGCAAAAACTGTTTCTGCAGCTTTACCTGAAGGCTAAGGGCAGAGCTCCGCTTCGCAATTAAGGCTTAATAAGGGCGGTGAACGGTATGCACAGTAAATTATGGAAAATCACCAAAATGCTGCTGGCGGTGCTTGTGCTGCTGACAGCTAATATAGGTTGTGCGCCGGTAAAAGGAGAAGATAAGATGACACACGTAGAATGGTCCACTTTTTATATGAGCAGGAACCATCAGTTCCGCACCCTGTGCTACAGGTTTGAGGTTAATTATGATCCCTTTAAGGAAGGGCAGGCTACCTTCAGCTGCTTTTTTGTCGATAAAAAGGGCGGGAATTGCCTGCTGTCGTCGGCAGAGGTGACAAGTGAGGATTTGGCAGAGCTGGATGCTTTTATCCGAAAGCTGCCGCTCGCAGAGCAGGAGCAAAAGCAGAAGCAGACGGATATGCTGTTTGTGCATGATGCGACGACCACGGAGTTTTATATTACTCTTGGCAGCTATAAAAATAAAAACAGACGCAAGGTAAAGCCGCAGCTGAGCAGTATGCAGCAGGATAAAGCAATGGATATTTTGAAGAGGCTGTATGCTAAGGTGAGCAAGCGAGAAGGGAAATAGCGCCAGATGCTTTGAGTTTAGAGAACCGCCGTGAGGCGGTTCTTTTTGTGTTTGTGTGTATGGATGCTATACGAAGAGAAAGGCTCTCCTTGGGGAGAGCTGTCGCCAGTAGGGCGACTGAGAGGGGTTGTACTTATGCATATATTTTATTTTGTTGAACCCCTCTCCGTCATCGCTGCGCGATGCCACCTCTCCCCGAGGAGAGGCTTTATTGTTTTGCAGTCTGATATTTTAAAAGCCTCTTTTTCCTAAAAATATCCCTGCAACCGCTGTCGAAGCGCCTTACTCAGTGTACTTTGCTCAGTAAATGTGTTATAATAAAACAGGTTATTTGTAAAAATAAAACGAGTTTTTATAGGATGGTGAAAAAATGAAAGTTTCTGCTGAAGACGTAAAGCATA
>CAKQHU010000025.1 GCA_934234275.1 uncultured Phascolarctobacterium sp. | reverse complement strand
TCACATCTGGTGCCCCGGCTGCGGCAACGGCGTTATCACCGGCGCCATTGTAAAAGCAATTGATAAGCAAGGTCTGGCAAAAGACGACGTTGCAGTAATCAGCGGTATCGGCTGCTCCAGCCGTTCCTCCGGTTATCTGGACTTCAACACAGCCAACACTCTGCACGGCCGTGCTCTGCCGATTGCTACCGGTGTAAAAATGGCTAACCCTGCACTGAATGTTATCGTTTGCAGCGGTGACGGTGACTGCACCGCTATCGGCGGTAACCATCTGATTCATGCAGCTCGCCGCAATATCGATTTAACTCTGGTTGTTTTCAACAACAGCATTTACGGCATGACCGGCGGTCAGTATTCTCCGATGACCCCGATTCATTCCAAAGCAACCACCGCTCCGTACTACACTGTTGAACCGAGCTTCAATCTGCTCGATTTGGCAAAGGCTGCCGGCGCAACCTTCGTAGCACGCGCAACTACCTACCATGTTCCCGTACTGGTTGATGTTATCGCTAAAGGTATTGCTCACAAAGGCTTCTCTATCATCGAAGCAGTAAGCGCCTGCCCGATTTCCTTCGGCCGTCAGAACAAGATGGGCGGACCTGCTCAGATGATGGCTTGGCAGCGTGACCATGGCGTTATGAAGGCTGTTTGGGACCGCATGGATGAAGAGAAAAAGGCAGAAGCAATCGCTGCCGGAAAATTCCCCATCGGCGTTCTCTATGAAAACAACGACGTTATGGAATACACCAAGGCATATGACCAAATTATTCAACGTGCACAGGAGGGTAAATAATTATGAGACATAGCTTTCGTTTCTCCGGTACCGGTGGTCAGGGTCTGATCACTGCTGGTATTATTTTAGCCGAAGCTGCCCTCTTAGACGACAAGCTGGCTGTACAATCCCAATCCTACGGCCCGGAAGCCCGCGGCGGCTCCTCCAAGGCCGAGGCTATCATCAGCGATGAGCCTATTTACTTCAGCCGTGTTATCTGCCCGGATACTCTGCTGGTAATGAGCCAGGAGGCTGCCAACAAATTCATTGCCGACTGCGACGAGCATACCACCGTTATCACCGATACTCTTTTTGTAAACGAGGTTCCCGGCAAGTACGGTAAACGCGTTGACCTGCCTATTACCCACACTGCCAACACTGTTTGCGGCAAGACTCTGTTTGCGAACATCGTTGCTCTGGGCGCAGTTGTTGCACTCACCAAATGCGTTTCCAAAGAGGCAATTCTCAAGGCTGTACTGAACCGTGTTCCGAAAGGAACCGAAGAAGCTAATACCAAGGCTCTCGAAGCAGGTATGGCACTGATTGAAAAATAAAATCTGACCTATAACAATTAAAGCTGCTGCTTTCGGCATTTACACCGGAGGCAGCAGCTTTTTAATTTTTAGCTGGCTAATTATGCAAAATGTCATGCAAATGCCACAAACTTACGCTATAATATACAAGTACAATAGGCTTTTAACTTCAAGGAAACGAGGAATCTACTATGAAGATATTAAAAATATTATGTTGTATGGCAGCCGTCTGCCTCACAGCCTTCAGCCTGAGCGGTTGCAGTCTGCAAAAGGCTGATAACAGTCTTGGCAGCGGTACAATCAGCATCCCCACTTATGCGGTCAAGGCTCCGACAGCAGGCAAGCTCATAGGTCTTATCAGTGAAAAGGACGAGCGCATCAGCAAGGGCCAGCCGCTTTTTGCTATCGGTGACGCAAAGCTGGATAAGCAGGTTAAGGACCTGGCAACCCAGGTTGCCAAGGCCGAAGCTGATTTAAAGCGTATGCAGCAGGGCACGCCAACGGCAGCACCGGTTGCTAACACTTCTCTGGCGCAGGCTAACGTAGCGGCGGCACAGCAAAAGGCCACTAAAATGAACAGCCTGCTGGCGCAAGGTGCAGTTTCACGCAATCAGGCACAGGCTGCCCAGGACGAGCTGCAGCGCGCTATCGCGCAGCTGCAGGCAGCAAGCAGTGTAAGCGTCAGCTTCAAGCCAGCTTCTCCGGCAGAAATCGAGGCACAGCAAAAGCTCATTGTACAGCTCAAGGCACAGCAAGCCGCTGCAATAGCACAGCAAGAAAAAAATGAAGGCAACAGTCCCTGCACCGGCATCATTACCGATTTGCAGGCTGCCAACAACGCTACCGTACAAAAGGATCAGGTAATCCTGCACATCAAGGCTGTCGACAGCTGCAGTATAACGCTTAATGTCAGCGCAGCTCAGGCCAAGGAGCTTAAGGCAGGCATGCCGGTAAACATCAAAGCCAAAGAAAACCCAGCACCCTTCAGCGGTAAGATAAGCAGCATTGACGGCACCAAAATCACAGTTACTTCGGACCAGAAGCCCGAGGATCTTAAGGACGGCGCTAAAGCTGAAATCAGCTTAGCAGCTTAAGGTTCCGATATCCAAAACAAGAAATACCACTCAAGGAGATTCATATGCTTAACCAATTTTCACGTACAGAGCTGCTCTTCGGCAGCGAAGCAATTACGCGTCTGCAGAACGCCCATGTCGCTGTTTTCGGTATTGGCGGCGTAGGCGGTTATACAGTTGAAGCACTCGCCCGCAGCGGTGTCGGCAGCTTTGACCTCATTGATAACGATACCGTTGCTCTCACCAATCTCAATCGTCAGATTATCGCTACCCTTGATACTGTCGGCCAGCCTAAGGTGGAGGTCATGGCCAAACGTATTGCCAGCATCAATCCCGATGCCAAAGTAAATTGCCGCCAATGCTTCTTTTTACCGGAAAATCAGCACGAATTTGATTTCTCACAATATGATTACGTTGTCGATGCCGTAGATACCGTGGCAGCAAAAATTGCAATCGTACTTGCAGCCAAGGCAGCAGGCGTGCCGGTTATCAGCAGCATGGGAGCAGGCAACAAGGTTAATCCTGCCATGTTTGAGGTAGCAGATATCTATAAAACCAAAGTTGACCCCTTAGCACGTGTTATGCGCCAGGCTATGAAGAAAAACAACATTAAAAAGCTCAAGGTAGTTTATTCACAGGAGCTGCCGCTTTTACCTATAAATGAGGAAATAGAAAGCGAATGTCACGCCGAAGCGCCTAAACGCCGTGCGCTGCCCGGCAGCAATGCCTTCACACCTTCGGTAGCAGGACTGATTATTGCCTCCGAGGTTATTAAGGATCTGGCAGGCTGGGATGACAGCCACCGCAAGGGATTGGCTTAACAACAACAGAATTACAGGCAAAATAAAAACGCCTCTGCCCACAGCTCAAAGCGTGGTCAGAGGCGTTCCCTCATTACAATTATTCAAAAATGCACATAACAGTCAGGACGCCTAAGAAAACTAAGCTAACACCAGCGGCACTAAACATAGTAACTCACCTCCATGCATTCGCACTTTTTATTTTTATTTGACGCTGTATTTTTACAGCCTGTGGGGTTTTGCCCTCATCTGCTATCTATTATAGCACGTTTTTGTATTTTGTATACAGTATTCTCGAAAAAATTTTAAAGTTTTTCTGACAACTACAATTGCTCGTCTTTTAGCTATCTGCACTGCCTCATACTTGCAACTTTACCTGTTATAGTATATAATAGCGTTATGGTATTTTTATCTGCGGGTATAGTTCAGCGGTAGAACATCAGCTTCCCAAGCTGAGTGTCGCGAGTTCGATTCTCGTTACCCGCTCCATTTATGCTTATCAGCTTCAAGCCTTCGGCTTGGAGCTTTTTTGTTTGTGTTCACATAAAAAAAGTCTGATGATAATGCATTTAGTGCTTATCATCAGACTTT
Source organism: uncultured Phascolarctobacterium sp. (assembly GCA_934234275.1). GTDB lineage: Bacteria > Bacillota > Negativicutes > Acidaminococcales > Acidaminococcaceae > Phascolarctobacterium_A. Next base: position 8,359 of record CAKQHU010000025.1, on the reverse strand, counting down.
TAAGTTTTGAGGAACGAATGCCATCGGCGTACTACGGCTACGACAAGGTATTCGTGACAAAGTATACGGTGCTTTATCGATGACCTTCCCTACCATGCACATTTCAGCAGATAGAAAATTGCTCCCAAGAAGGCACCCATAACCGTACCATTAAGACGAATACGCTGCATATCGGTATCAACCTTACTGCGTACCATCTCTGTCAAACGTTCATCGGCCATTGCCTGCAAAATTCGCTCCACAATATCGCCCAGCATTGTCTGAGCCTGCAACAGGCCTAAGCCAAGTATATGCTGCAGATACGCCTCTGCCTTAGCCTTAAACTGTGCGTCGGAACGTAAATCCGTTTCAATAGTTTCCAATGCCTCTTGCACAGCCTGCAGCAAAATCGTCGGCTGCGCTGCCGCACCGCCTTCCTGCGCCAGCGGACGGCACAGAGCCTTAATCATATTATCCAAAAGCTGCTTCAAGGCAGACTGCAGAGAAATATCATGCAAAGCACGATTCTGCAGTGACTGCACCAGTTCACGCCACGCCTCTGTACCGTAAACACTGCCTGCAACACGCTGCAGCTGTGCATACAGCCAGGAGCGCCACTGCTCATCATCCTGCAAACGGTGAGCAGTTCCCACCAAGGCACGGCAAATAGCATCTGTTGCATCTTCAACATTAACAACATCCAGCTTTTTGGCAGCCCACAGCTTAATACTGCTCCACAAACCTTCGCTGCCACGCTTTTCAACCTGCTTTTGCAGCTCTCGGCGAACACGCTCTCTGATGGCAGAAGATTCCGCCAGCGCAACCAACTGCTGCAGCAGCCATTCGTAGCATTGCTCATCCCTACGCTGTGCAGCCAAGGCTTTAAATAACTTATCAAGCTGTTCGTTAGCTTCTACGTCAGCCAAGGCTGTTTTTATTTTACCCTCAAGCTGCCTGCTTAAAGCTAACGTATCCAGCTTATGCAAAACTCCTTCGGCAAAATTAGTCAGCAACCCCTGCAAACGCGCCTTGTTCTCCTGCTTTTCCAGATAAACTATAAATTTATCCAGAATTACCAGCTGCTTTTTTTGCAGCAGCAAGGCCTTTTTCGTCAAAAACTCCTGCTGTACCATTTGACCGCAGCCACGCACAAAGCCTTCTCTGCTACGCGGCAAAATCGCCGTATGCTTGGCCATAAACGGCAGCAGACGGCATATCCAGGGCACCTTAAACACAGCAGTCACGGCAAACCAATCCGCAAAGCTGCCAATCAGCGCCGCTTCCGCCATATAGTAACCCAAAATCAGCCAATCCCACTTAAGCTCGCCGAAGTGCCCCATGTACAGCCCGGCATAATGCAGCCTGAGATATAAGAAAAGCAGATAGATTGCACCGGAAGCAAGAAAAGCGCTGTCTGCATATGTCCAATGTTTTTTCAGGCTATCCATCCTACCCCACCAGCCTTTCTGCCAACGTCGCAATAATAAACAGCACGGCTCCCATCAAACCGCCGATACAGGTGCCGCTCTTGCGGATATTTTGCAAATCATCGCCCACGCGCTGCTCCATTTTTGCAATCAGTTCATCCCTGTCATAGCTCTGCAGCTTAGTCAAAACCAAATCATATACCGTATCATGCTGCATTGCCAAGGCCTGCAGCAGCAGCTCCTTCAACGCACCGTCCAGCCTGCTCTGCTCCGCCTCGCTGTCAGCCAGCAGCTGCAGCCTCTTTTGCAGCAGAGTCAATAAAATATCTACGTCCTGCGTTTGCAGCAGCTCCTTAAAAGCCAGTGCCTTCGCCGTTGCCAGCTGTGACAGCTTGCTGTTGAGCCAATCTGCAAAGGCAATATCATGACGATAATCCTCCATACGCGCCAACAGCCAATTATCAACCTGCCGCCGCAGCTCACTTTCCAGATCTGCCAAGGCATCCAAAGCCTTTTCCAGCTCCTGTACAAAAAGCGGTGCCAGCTTAGCCGCCTGCCCGCTCACAAATAAATTGCGCAGCAGACTGTCCTTATTATATTCTTCCTCCGCCATCTGCGTCAGCCCTTCCAGCAAAGCGGTAAATTCCGGCTTATGCAGAATCTGCTTGGCCTCCTGCGTCAGCAGCTGCCAAATACCGTTAAAGCTGCCGTTGGCCACAGCCTTCTGCAGCGCGTCCACCAAAATCTCCGGTATACGCAGGCTGGCAATATACTTAGGCAGCTCCGAAAGCAAAAGCTGTTCTGCCTGCCTTGTATTGAGTGAGCGCAGCGCATGCTGCGCCAACGGACGCACCGTCTGCCACAGGCGTTCCACATTCTGCTGCTGCGCAAAATGCGCCAACAGCAGCTTAGCAAAATTTTCTCTGCCGACAGCCTGCATAACATTTTCCGCCGTCAGCAGGTCATTGCTCACAAAATCCGCCAAACCTGTTGTCAGGCGCTCATAATTATTGCGCAATACATCCGTACCGGGCGCATTGATACCCAGCGGACGTTTAAACAGCGCCGTCACACCCCACCAATCTGCCAAGCCGCCAATCGTCGCAGCCAATGCCGTATGATGTATAAAATCAGCCGCCAAACTGCCCTGCACCCAAGGCCAGGCGCAGACAGCGGCAGCTGCGGCGCCGACCAGCAGGCAGTGCGCCTGTGTTTTTACTGTAGCCATAATTATTCTCCTATCAACAAACGCTTTATAATAGTATGCTATAGAATTCCTTTTCTGCTATTTTTAATTATAGCACAAAGCAGATTACAGAGTAAGCAAAGCTATCTAACCAATTTAAACCACATAAAAAAATAGCCGGTGCAAGGAACTCTCACTCACCTTGCACCGGCTATTTAAAATTCTCTCTCTCCTCGTAAAGCAGAAGTGCTTAACCTTTTTGTTTTAACAACTTTACAATTTGCAGAACTTCTTCCAGGCTGATATCTTTATCTTTGGCATCAGCCTGTTCATCTAAATCAACAAAGAAACTGCTCATGTTGCACTCTAATAAGCTGTGCAGCTTAAGCAGATTGGGCAGAGTTACAGGAACACGGCCACACTCTATATTACACAGGTGTGTCTGGGAAATCCCCATCTCCTTTGCCAACCCTGTTTGTGTCAGATTTTTTGCGGTACGCAGCAAACGGATTCTGCGACCAATAAGTTTAATTTCCTCTTGCAATTTCCTAGCACCGCCTTTCGGTTTACTTGCGACAAATTTTTTTAAACTAATAAAGCACTTATTTAAAGTTTACCACGTTTTTCAGATTTCGCAAGAGTTTTTTCGTATATTTTATTTACTTTCCTCTATATTTTAGTTATGAAGCTATTAAATTTCTAGTGAAATGCTAAAATTCTTTTTTTATGGTACTCTTGTTTTCCTATCGTAAACTTGTGTCCACATTGAGAAATTCAGCCTATCAGCCAAGCAGCAAACGGTCACTTGCCATCTCGGAGCCGCTTGCCTTTTCAAACATATCCAGCAAATCGGCTATCTGCAAATGCTGCTTCTCTTCTCCCTTAACGTCGATAATTACTCTGCCGTTATGCAGCATAATCAGGCGGTTGCCGTAACGCAAAGCATCGCGCATATTATGGGTAATCATCAGCGTTGTCAGCTGATCACGGGTTACGATTTTTTCCGTAAGCGCCAGCACCTTTGCTGCTGTCTTCGGGTCAAGTGCTGCCGTATGCTCGTCCAAAAGCAGCAGCTTCGGTTTTTTCAGCGTTGCCATCAGCAAGGTAAGTGCCTGACGCTGACCACCGCTCAAAAGACCGACCTTAGCAGTCATTCTGTCCTCCAGACCTAAATCAAGCTCCTTCAGCAGCTCATAAAAACGGTCATGCTGATCGCTGGAAAGACTCCAGCCCAGGCCGGGAGTTTCTCCGCGGCGGGCCGCCAGAGAAAGATTTTCTTCTATCATCATACCGGCAGCAGTACCAAGCATCGGATCCTGGAATACACGACCGATATATTTAGCACGCTTATGCTCCGGCTTTTTGGTAATATCCTCACCATCAATAATAATCTTGCCCTTATCTATCGGGAATACACCGGCAATCGCATTCAGCGTAGTAGATTTGCCGGCACCGTTACCGCCGATAACTGTAGCAAAATCACCGGGCTCGAGATGCAGAGATAAATCCTGCAGAGCCTTCTTTTCATTGATAGTTCCTGGGAAAAATGTTTTGGAAACGTGTTCTACATGCAGCATTTAACGCACCGCCTTTCTGGCACCGAATTTACTTTTAATCAGCGGCATGGACAAAGCAATTGCCACCAGCACAGAGGTAAAGAGCTTCAAATCGTTTGGCGGCATACCCATAGCCAGTACAACTGCAATTACAATACGATAAACTATGGAGCCTAAAACTACGGAAATCAGGCAATTTTTAAAGCTGCGTGTACCGAAAAGCACCTCGCCGATAATAACGGATGCCAGACCAATAACGATTGTGCCGGTACCCATACCGACATCGGAAAAGCCGTTGGACTGCGCAACCAGAGCACCGGAAACAGCAACCAGAGCATTACTGATGAGCAAGCCGAGAATAATCGTTACGTCGGTATCTACGCCCTGAGCACGTATCATCTGCTGGTTGAAGCCGGTAGCACGGATAGCAGCGCCAATCTGCGTACCAAAGAACCAGTACATGAAGCAGCCCACCAGAACGGTTACAGCCAAACCGACAACAAGCGTTGTCTGCGCCATTGACAAGTCCATCATAGACTTGGCAATTTTAAAGGTAGTATCCACACCAAGCAAAGATAAGTTAGCCTTACCCATAATGCGCAGGTTAACGGAATACAAAGCAATCATTGTCAAAATACCGGCCAACAGAGCAGGTATTTTCATTTTAGTATGCAAAATGCCGGTTATAATACCTGCAAGCATACCGGCAATGCAGGCACCCAAAAGTGCGGCCAGAGGACCGAAGCCCGCAACCATCATAGAAGCAGCTGTTGCCGCGCCCAGCGGAAAGCTGCCTTCTACCGTCAAATCAGCAATATCCAGCACTCGGAATGTTACATATACACCAAGAGCCATCAACGCCCACAGTAAGCCCTGTGCCACTGTAGGTATCAGCAAACTAATCATTTCCCAATTCCTCCCAATCTTCTTAGCGAAAAAAGAGCCTGCTTTTTTAACGGCAGGCTCCAAATTTTAATTATTTAATAACCTCTGCACCCTTCAGCAATTCTTCAGGAACCTTCAAACCAATCTTAGCTGCTTCCTTAAGATTGATGGTAGGCTTAAATTCTTTTTGTGCCTGAATAGCCATATCAGCCGGTTTAGCCTTGCCGCTCAGAATATCAGCAGCCATCACACCGGTTTGGAAGCCAAGCTTGTAATAATCAACGCCCAGGGTTGCAAGACCGCCGGCTCTTACCATACCACCTTCAGCACAGATAACAGGAAGCTTTGCTTCCTCAGTTACACTGATTAAAGTAGGAATAGCAGATGCCAATACATTGTCGGTAGGTACATATACTGCCTGTACATCACCTGTCAAACTGCGGGCAGCCTGTTGGATATCATTAACAGTAGAAACAGTTGCTTCCTTTACGGTAATGCCCTTAGCAGCTGCAGCCTTCTTCAGCAGCTCAACCTGCAGTTGGGAATTAACTTCGCTGGAGCAATAAATTGTACCGATGGTTTTAGCATTCGGAACCAGCTTCAGCAGTAAATCCAGCTGCTCGGCAACAGGGTTCATATCAGTTGTACCGGTTACATTAGTACCCGGTTTAGCGTCATCCTTAACCAGCTTAGCGGTTTTGTAGTCAGTTACCGCAGTAGCAACGATAGGAATATCGCTGGTAACATTTGCTACAGTCTGCGCTGCAGGAGTTGCAATAGCACAAATCAGGTCTACCTTATTGTTCACAAAGCGATGAGCAATGTTCTGCAGGTTGGATTGGTCAGCCTGCGCATTTTGCTTGTCAAAAGTAATGTTCTGGCCTTCCTTATAACCCTTAGATGCCAGACCGTCAATAAAGCCCTTGTTAGCTGCATCAAGCGCTTCATGCTCTACCAATTGAACAATGCCGACATTGACTTTTTCAGCCTTTGCGCCTGCTTCCTTTTTGTCACCGCCGCAGCCTAATGCCCCCAAGGCGAGGGTCAGCATCAGGCCAGCTGCCAATGCTTTAATTTTGTTGTTTTTCAGAGAAATCATTTTCTACCATCCTTCCATGCTACAAAATTCGTATAAATGTAGTTAAAGTTATTTTATGCTTTTATATTTGATTTGTAAAGTTTTTTGAAATTTTTTCTCTATTTAGTATTTTGAAGCACCTTTAATGTATAAAAAGTTACATGTTCTGCCGTAAAAAGGAAAACTGCCTCACACCTATAGCGTGAAGCAGTCTTTTTAAATCCAGTTATTACAGTAGCTCTTTGGCCTGCTCTTCGCTGACAATTAAGTGCGTAAACAGTCCTGTCGCCAAAGCTCCGAGCAAAGCTTTGCTGCTGGCATGAAGCCCCAAGCCAATCAGCTTTTTGCACTGACGCAGCTGCGCCAGCGGAATGTGCAGACAGTAATCATTATTACCGCTGATAAATTCACCGCGCTGATTATAATAATATGACAAAAAGCTTCCTACTGCCTTTTGTCGCTCTAAAACATCACCGAAACGTGTTGCCGTTGCTTCATCAGGCACGGCAGGATAACCGCAAATGGAAACAACAGCAGCATCCAGACTCTGCCATTGCTGCAAAAGCTGTTGATACGCCTGTCCCGCTTCCAGCTCAGCACGTTCCTCTTCGGAAGCAGGAAACGCATTGCAGCCCAGCATATAGCTGCTACGGCCACAGGCATCTGCCCATATTTTTACCAGCTCATCCGGATGATAGCCCTTATTGGGAAAATGTGCCTTGCCAATAAGCGGATACACCATACCGTCCTGCGTATAGCTGCTGCATTCCGCAGCCTTCAGTACAACCTCGCCCAAAGCATAACCCCAGCCCAGAGCCAGGCTCTTGTCAGCTGTTGTTTCAGCCATAAGGTACTGCATAGCCTGCGTCAACACATCCTGTGCGTCAGCCAACACGCAGCCCCCGGCCAATGCATACTTAGACTGCAGACGCTGCAATAAATCTGCCTTTCCCTCATCTCCGGCCCGGATTTCAATATGCACAATCCCCAGCTCACGCGCTCTTGCCAGCATCTTGCTGACAGACGGACGTGACACATTAAGGCGTTGCGCAATTTGCGCCTGCGTCAAATCGCTTTCATAATATAAACGGGCAGCAGCTACAAGCTGTGCCCGTTCATAAACCGATAGCATTTATTTAACTTCTTCCATTAGTTCGAACAAGATGCCGTCCTTCATGATGAACGCAATGCGGGTATGCTCATCAGCCATCCAGGGCTCCACAATAACCTTATTTTCTGCCAGTTGCTTATCAAGGTCATCAACCTTATAAGCTACATGCACTAAGGTCTGCAGCTCTTCCGGCAACGGAGTATCTTTTTCGAAGCGCAGGTATTCAATATGAAATTCATTGGTATCAGGAGTAATGAGGTGAGTTTTTATGCCTTCCGCATAAATCTCGCCTTCTCTTGCAACAGTTGTCGGCACGCCGACATGCATAAATTCTTTCATTTAATCCACATCCTTCTGCCATAACTCATAAGCATGATAAGCTGCTTCCGGCGTTGCATTTTCGTGTACAACCATGCGGATTGCACGCAGCATTGCCTTCGGTGCGGCAGCCTGTAAAACGTTGCGTCCCATATCAACACCGGCTGCACCTTCATTTACGGCACGGTAAGCCATTTCCAGTGCGTCGCGTTCAGGAATCTTCTTGCCGCCGGCAATTACGATAGGTACGGGGCACGCAGCAGTAACCTGTTCAAAGTTATCACAATAATATGTTTTAATGATATGTGCGCCGGTTTCGGCCAGCAAACGTGTAGCTAAGGAGAAATAACGTGTGGTACGCTCCATTTCCTTGCCAACAGCTACAACACCGAGAACCGGGATGGAAAAACGCTCGCCCATATTTACATAATAAGACAAATTACGCAGGGAGTCAAGCTCGCCTGCAGAGCCTACAAAGCATTGAACTGCCATGCAGGATGCATTCATGCGGATAGCATCTTCAATTTCAACGCCCACATTGCCAAAGCTCATATCGTCCTTGAGTACGCTGGTATCTGCCGTGCAGCGCAGTGCAACAGCCTTGTGATGGTTAGCGGGAATGCAGGTACGCAAAGCGCCTCGTGTTGCCATAAGGCAATCCGCATATTGCATCAGCGGCGGAATTGTCAGATCAAGACGTTCCAAGCCTGCGGTTGAGCCCATAATATAACCATGGTCAAAAGCCAGCATAATAGTGCGGCCGTCATCAGCAAAAATCTGTCCCAGACGAGATTGCATGCCCCAGCCTGCAGATGCATG
>CAKQHU010000024.1 GCA_934234275.1 uncultured Phascolarctobacterium sp. | reverse complement strand
TTAAAATTAAAGCAAAGGCAGGTATTTACAATGACAACTAAAGCATTAGCAAAATTTACCGCAGAATTGTGCTACGATAAGCTTTCTGCTCACAGTATCGAAATGGCTAAAAAGTGTCTGCTGGACTGGTTGGGAATTGCTATCCGCGGTTCGCAGGAAAAGCCGGTGCGTATCATCCATGATGTTATTCTTCAGGGCGATGCACCGCAGGCGAATATCTTCGGCAGCCTTCCCGCAAAAAAGGCCGGTGCCCTAAACGCCGCCTTTATCAACAGCGCTGCTTCCCACAGTCTGGACTTTGATGATCTGCATAACCCATCGATTATCCATCCGGCCTGCGTCGTTGTTTCTCCCGCACTGGCTGTCTGCGAAGCGGAGCATAAAAGCGGCAAGCAGCTCATTGCAGCTATCTGCGCAGGCTACGAAGCCAGCGGCCGCGTAGGCGAAGCTGTAATCCCGGAATCATACTTCTTCTGGCATACTACCGGTACTGCAGGCACCATCGCCGCCGGTGCTGCTGCCGCCAACGCCCTCGGTCTTGACGCACAGCAGACACTGATGTGCTATGGCAGCGCCGGTACCCAGGCTGCAGGCCTGTGGGAATTTTTAAAGGAAGGTGCCATGAGCAAGCCGCTACACACAGGCAAGGCTTCCTACAGCGGTGTCCTCAGCGCTTATCTGTCGCAGAAGGGCTTTACTGCCGCCAGCGAGATTTTAGAAGGCGAAAAGGGCTTCTGCCGTGCCATGGTCAAAGAACCGCATTTGGAAAAGCTTACCGAAAACATGAGCACCGACAAGCTGAAAATCGACATCAATTCCTTCAAGCCCTACGCCTGCTGCAAGCATGCTCACGCCGCTCTTTACGCCATTCAGGAGCTGCGCAAGGCTCATTCTCTGCAGCCTGAGGACATCGCTAAAATTAAGCTTTACGTCAATGATATTACTAACTATCTGATTAACAATCCCCAGCCGCAAACTCCCTACGGCGGCAAATTCAGTATTCAATATTGCACCGCTGCTATGCTGAAGTTCGGTGAAGTAGGCATTGCGCAGTTCAGCGAGGAATGTATCCATAACAAAGAGCTTACGGATTTAATGCAGCGCATCGAGGTTATTCGTGATGAGGCTATGGAACAGCTTCATGCGGCAGATGCTTCTAAGCTGGCTTCCAGAGTAGAAATCCAGCTGCAAAACGGACAAACACTTACAATGCAGGTTGATTATCCTAAGGGAGATCCGGAAAATCCTCTGACCTGGGAGGAGCTCTGTGCTAAATTTATGAGCCTTGCCGTACCTGTCTACGGTGAAGCTAAAGCATTACGTTTACAAAATTGGGTAGCAAGCCTTGAGCAATGCAGTGACGTTGCCCAAGCTTTGGATGCCTGTCTAAAGGAGGAATGATTTATGCAACCGGAAGAAATTATCCGAAGCGTAAAAGATATCTACACGCATAACGCTTTTATGCAGCACTGCGGCATAAAGGTTCACAGCATCAGCTGCGGCAAAGCTGCAGTAGGCCTGCGCATCGACCCTGCCATCCACACAAACCTCAACGGCAAGCTGCACGGAGGCTTGCTTACAACACTGGTGGATAATGCCACCGGCATCGCCTGCGCCGCTATGGGCAAGCGCGTGGTTACGGTATCGATGACCGTAGATTTCATCAAGGGCGCTCCTTCCGGTGCAATGGTAGAGGCACAGGCTGAGGTTGTTTCGCATAATGACCAGTTGATTACTATGCAGATTCATGTATATGATACTGATGCAGATACATTGCTGGCCACCGGCAGCTGCTGTATGCTGACGATTGCCGACTTCCCCGGAATTCCGGAAAAGTGGTAAGTATCAGCTCCGCAGGTAGTCTATAAAGCGTATACCATAACAGCTTAACTGCTTTCGTTAGAATGTAAAAAGGCGTTCTCCCCTGTGGGAGAACGCCTTTACTTATAACAACTTATCAAATTTGTTCAGCCTTAATCGCTTCAACCTGCTCAACAGAAAGCGAAGTAGCCTTAGCAATATCCTCTACAGATAATCCCATACTTAAAAGACGCTTTGCAGTTGCAGTCTTTTCTTCTGCCTTGCCTTCCGCAAGACCTTCTGCCTTGCCTTCGGCGAGACCCTGAGCCTTACCCTCAGCCAGACCTTCGGCATGTGCTTCGTCACGCAGGTCTTTCATACGCATTTCGTAAGTCATATAGGCATCCCTCACTTTCTTATCATTCTTGATTTCCGTAATGGTATCAGCAACCTCACGGGTGAAGTTGCTGGTAACTGTATTGTTGTTGATGTAGTCAAACAGGCTTTGAATATCCGGCGATACATCGCCCTTAGTGCCTAATGTGTTAAGAAACATAATAGCAGCTTCATCTGCCAATTCAATCTCCATGTTTTCCAAGCAACGTCTTTTGAAAGTATAGATGCGTTGAGAATCCTCGAAGAAGTCAAACAGGCAGAAGAAAATTATATAAGTAGGCGAAAGTTCGTCGTAATCCTGACCTTTTTGCAGCATATCAGTATCCAACATAGCCTGATAGTAGCGTGTGCGCTTGGGCAACACGTAGTTTTTGGTATCAGGATTTTTGGTGTTCTTGACCTGCATTTCCAAATTGTAATGCGTATTCTTGTCATCTGCCACAATGATGTCCAGACGGATACCACGGCTGACGAATTCAGGCTCAAGGGATTTTTCTGCCTCCAGGTAGTTGATATCAGCAATTTTGATCTGCAGTAATTCCTCTAACAGGTGAATGCAGATACGCTTGCGCGACATAACCTTTTTGAAGATAAAGTCACTTTGAATCGTCAGGTTTTCGAATTTTGTTGCTAAGTTTTGCATTTGTTTCCTCCTTTGATTATAGCATAAAGTCAGGCAAAAATATATAAGCCGGCGCTTGCAACTGACGTAAAAGAAAAGGCGCCTGCCGAAAGCTCGACAAGCGCCACGGGTCCGCATAACCAGGCATAAGCTCCGCAAAAATGCGGCTACCTATGCAACTAAGGTAATTATACCACAGAAATTACATCAAAACAACAGTTCGCAAAAGAAAAATTTATATTACGATTAATAATATATTCACTACTACAAAAGGCGTTCTCCCTTGCGGGAGAACGCCTCTTAATGTTTACTGAGCTTTATTCACTTGTCACTGCCGACAATTTATTTTGCCAGCTTGTTGCCGTAATGGTCGCGCTCGCCTTTAGTATCGTTTACGCGTACACGTTCGATCTTATCGCGATCGCCATCCTCACCGCTGATGCGGTCTACACGGATGCGGCCCAATTCAGGCTCAAATTCTTTGATGATCTTCTCTTCCAGAGCTGCGCCGTTTTCGATTGCACGATAGAGCATTGCAGCAAATTCGTAACGAGTCATCAGGCGGTCACCGCCGAAGTTGCCATCAGGATAGCCTTCAATGTAGCCGTTGCCTGCCAGCTTAGCGATGTATTCATATGCCCAGTGGTTAGCCGGGATATCCGGGAAGAGTTTGGTCTTGGTTTCATCCAACATACCGAATGCTTTTTCCATCTTAGCCATCTTAGCGCCCATTACTGCCAGTTGACCGCGGAGGTCGATAACCTCACGAGCCAAAGCGGTACGGCTGTTGCTTACATGGTTGGTGCGGTCCAGGGAGAAGGATACGCCTGCGTTAACCATGTTTTCACCGTTGCCTACGGTACCGCCAACACTGAACATTACCTTTTCGTCAGGACGATAGTAAGCGCCGATTGCCGCAGCGTTTTCACCGCCGTAGTTGCCGTAGCCTGCGGAGAAGGTCAGTTTGTCGTCCGGATCGAAGTCCATCGGATGCAGTGCTGCCAGAGCTGCTGCGCCTGCGCCAACCTTGTTTACACGGCTGCCCAGTTGGTTGATACGGTTGGTGTTGTTGGCAACTTCTTGATTGGTTTTGTACAGTTGGCTGCCGTTTACAGCGTCCTTAGAGGTTTCGCTGATGTCACCTGCTTTTACGTTGGTAACCTTTTGGTCATTAGCATTCAGGCCTTTATCGCTGATATAGGTCTTGTCGCCAACTTTGACGCCTTCATCGCTAATGGAGGTCTTGCCTGCGGTTACAGCAGTTGCGGTTACGCTTACATCTTTGCCAACTTTCAGGCCGTCATTGTTCATTACAGTTTGACCGGTAGTTACGCTGTCAAGCTTAATATCTTTGTCCAGAGCAACCTTGTATTCCTTGCCACCGTCTTTATTGGTGTCTTCGGTTACAGTAATGTTGTCACCTGCGGTAACAGTGGTGTGTTTCTTAGCAAGCTCTTCAACCTTTTTGATATCCGCTGCATTTTGGGCAATGTTTGCTTTATTGGTAGCAATATCTGCCTTGTTGGTAGCGATATCTGCTTTATTTTGAGCAATATCTGCAGCATTTTGTTTGATATCTTGCTCGTTTTTGGTTACGCGGTTATCCAATGCTGCGATATCTGCTTTATTCTTATCGATGTCAGCTCTGTTAGCTGCAACATTCTCATTGGTCTGATGCAGTTGGCTGCCGTTGATAGCATCGGTGGAATCAGCAGTGATTGCACCTGCTGCTACGCCGCTGATCTTGCCGTTCTGATCAATGGTAACCTTATCGTTAACCTTAACATTGCTGCCATCCAGAACGATGGAGGAAGCGCCGTTGGAAATCTTATCGCCGGTTACGTCGATATCTGCCAGCTTGCCGCCCTTATCAGCATATACGCGATCCTCGGTTGCAATGTAGCCGGTGGTTTCGATAGTACCGTTAGTACCGCTAATGCTTACATATTTGCCGGTCAAATCGCCAAGCATGATATCCTTGTTCAGGTTAACCTTGTAAATCTTTTGACCGTCATTATCAAATTCTTCAACATTGATGTTGGAGCCATTTACAACCTTGCTGTGTTTGCCTGCTTCGGTTGCTACTGCATGCAGCTGGCTGCCGTTTACAGCGTCAGTGGAATCAGCAGTAATTGCACCTGCTGCTACGCCGGTAATCTTGCCGTCTTCAGCAACAGTTACTTTGCCCAGCTTAGCGCCTTTAGCATCAATGTAGCTGTGGTTACCGTTATCATCGGTGAGTAACAGGCTGCCGTCCTGCAATGTGGAATGACCGTAGTATACGCCATTTTGCAGAACTACGTTGCCGATTTCGCCTGCGGTTGCGGTTACTTTGCCGTCTTTATCTACGTGGAATTTATTGTGTGCTGCGTAGAAATCGCCGGTGCTGTTTACAAAGAACGGCATGATTCCGTTTTCTGCCATAGTGCCTACGGACAGGTTGTATTTGGAGTTCAAAGCGTTGGTCTGAACGGAGTTTACATCAATGTTTTCGTTCAGCTTAACCTTAACATTGGTGCCATCATTACTGATGGTAATGTTCTTGTCACCACTGAAGTCAACAGTTTCACCGGGAGCTACTTTAGATGCTTTACCGCCGTTGGTGGACAGATTCCAACCTTGGTTTGCGTTCTCTGCTACTTTACTAACTTCCTTCAATTGCTCTTCGGTTGCAGCCTTACCTTCGCCGTTAGCAAAGCCATCATAAGCAGTAGTTGTATTGCCAAGTCCGCTTACAGTTGCAGTAGTGCCATCCATAATAACGTTGCCTGCTGCTACACTGCTGCTTGCCCAAATAGAGCCGTGGCTGCCGCTGATGTTTACAAAAGCGTCATTATCTCCTGCAAGAGCAATATCGTTCTTCAGAGCCACATTATATTGCATACGTCCGTCTTCAGCTTGTTCCGGAGTTACAGTAATATTAGCACCCTCTGTAACAACACTGTGCTTGCCTGCTTCTACGGACACTTTGTTCAGCTGGCTTACGTTTACTGCGTCAGTATCAGCAGTACCTGCTGCTACGCCGGTAATCTTGCTGCCTGCTACATTCAAGCCACCACTGATGGTTGTACCATTTTCACCCAACATAATGGATTTTGCAGCATAATCAGCACCGATATAGCTCATTCCGATACCGCTGTTAGTAATTGCGAAGGATTTATTATCATTGGAAATGCTGATGCTGTCTTCATTCAGGTTAATCTTAGACGCACCGTTGGAAACAGAGGTAATATCCTTTAAATCACCTGCAACATTAACTTGATAATCAATCTGTCCGTCTTTATTTGTAGAGGTAACTGTTGTATTCTTGCCGTCAGACAAGGTAGTATGTTTGCCTGCTTCTACGGACACTTTATTCAGCTGGCTTACGTTTACAGCGTCATTATCAGCAACACCTGCTGCTACGCCGCTGATCTTACCTTGTTCGTCAACAGTAACCCTACCATTGATTGTGGTCAGACCGCCAACCATGAATACAGATGCACCAACGCCGTTTTGCATGCCTGCCCAGCCTTCTCTAAGTACGAGCTTGCTGGTGTTGTTGCTGATGGACTCAATGCCTTTCAGGTCTTTGTTCAGAGACAGACCTTCTTTGTCAACAGCAAGGTTTGCTTCGTCTTTGTTCAGCTTAACAGAAATTGCATTGTTCTCACCGTTAATTGCAATGCCATTGCCTGCAGTATAGGTTGTATCGGTGGCACTTACAGTATATTTCAGACCATTATCTGTTTTCTCTTCTTTTACCTGTACATTATCACCGGCAACCAAAGTAGTATGCTTACCTGCTTCTACGGACACTTTATTCAGTTGGCCTACGTTTACTGCATCAGTATCTGCAACACCTGTTGCTACGCCGCTGATTTTGCCTTGTTCGTCAACGGTAACCTTATCATTGATTGTGGTCAGACCGCCAACCATGAATACAGATGCACCAACGCCGTTTTGCATGCCTGCCCAACCTTCTCTGAGTACCAGCTTGCTGGTGTTGTTGCTGATGGACTCAATGCCTTTCAGGTCTTTGTTCAGAGACAGACCTTCTTTGTCAACAGCAAGGTTTGCTTCGTCTTTGTTCAGCTTAACAGAAATTGCATTGTTCTCACCGTTAATTGCAATGCCATTGCCTGCAGTATAGGTTGTATCGGTGGCACTTACAGTATATTTCAGACCATTATCTGTTTTCTCTTCTTTTACCTGTACATTATCACCGGCAACCAAGGTAGTATGCTTGCCTGCTTCGGTTGCTACTTCCTTCAATTGCTCTTCGGTTGCAGCTTTACCGGTAGTTGCAAAGCCAGCATAAGCAGTAGTTTTATTGCCAAGTCCGCTTACGGTTGCAGTAGCACCATCCATAACAACACTGCCTGCTTCTACACTGCCTGCTGTTACTTTGCCGCTTGTCCAGATAGTGCCTTTGCTGCCGCTGATGCTTACAAAAGCGTCAGGATCATCTCCTGCAAGATAAATATCGTTCTTCAGAGCAACTTTATATTCCTTGCCACCGTCTGCATTGAAGCCTTCGTCGGTTACAGTAATATTAACACCATCATCGGTAACAGTACTGTGTTTGAGTGCTTCTTCGTTTACTTTTTTCAGCTGTGCAACGTTTACAGCGTCGGTATCTGCAGTACCTGCTGCAACGTTGGTGATCTGGCGAGTTACGCCGTTACCGCCCACAGATACAGCACCTTTAGTAGCCTGCCAGGTTGCATCCGTCTTACCGTCAGCACCATAGCCAAGCACGCCTGCAGCTGTGCTTGCTACGCTGCCGGAACCCAAAGCAACACCGCCTTCACCAATAACTTTGGCATTATGACCGAGAACAACAGCGTTATTAACAGTTGTTTCGGTTACTTCATCAGCAGAGCCGAAAATAACGTTATCCTTACCGCTTACCTTGTGATTATCACCGATAACCTTATTGCCGTCTGCGGTAACTTCATTTTTAATACCGATTACAGTAACATCAGATGCATTGGTAACAGTGTTTTGATAACCGTTAACAAAGTCATACTGTGCAGCCTTAGCTTCAGTACCGGTTACTTTATTTTTTACGCCGGTCAGTTGGGAGTATTTAGCGTAATCAGCCTTGTTGCCACCGCCGATTGCCATTACAGAACCGCCTGCATAATCGCTGGACTGCATGGCTTCAATAGCTTTTTTCTGTGCTTCCGCAACAGAAACATTATTCCAGTTGGTGTTAATGCCGACTTTTTCAATGGAGTTGGTAACTTCGTTGCCGGTACCCCAGATTAAAGCAGCATTCGCATTTTGAGTTTTGTTAGCAAAGCCAAGCACACTGCTTGCAATACCACTGTACTCTGCGTCACTTGTTGCAGACTCGATGCTGTTCATAGAACCATAGATAGTAGCACCGGTGTTTTGAACTGCATAAGATTTATAACTATCGCCGCCATCAAACTTACTGGATGCAATAGAAAATACGCCTGTCACACTTGCCAAAGCACCGCTGTTAAAGCTGTTGGCACCAATAGTGGTTGAATAAACATCATTATTGTATTTCATAATACCATTACCATCAGGTGTAATGGTTGTATCGCCAATTTTTCCGGTATAGCCATGGTCGCCAATCATAGTGGAACCGGAACGGGCTACGGTGTTTTTACCGATAGCTATAGAACCGGGAAGCTTAGTGCCATCAACGATTTCAGCACCATAAGGAAAACCAAAAAAAGTCTTGACTTTTGCTCCGCCCTGACCAAAATCCATCAGAGCTTCTTGAAGGCCATTGCCATTCCAAGCCAGTGCTTTTTCACCAATAGCAACGTTACCAGTCTGTCCTACATAAGGAGAAGACACTGCACCATTACCCATAGTTATATTTTTATCAACAGAAACATTAGAACCTTTAGCAACAGATAATTTAGCACCATCAGCAAGAGTTACTCCGGCTTTGCTACCAAGATTTATCTTAGCACCGTTTTCAAAGCCAATTCCTGCATCTTTACTAAATGTTACCTTAGCTCCATTTTTAACAGTTAATTCAGCACTTTCTTCAACGTTAACTTTAGCATCTTTTTTTACGTTAACTTTGGCATTTTCTGCAACATTGACTGCAGCTTTTTTGCCAACATTAACGGTAGCGCTTGCATCAACATTGGGCGCAGCCATCGCCGGAGCCATGCTTGCACAGGTCATAACACCTGTTGCAATCAGCATTGTCAACAGCTTTTTCGTAGAGCAGCTTTTACTGCCATGATTTTTCGCGATTTCGGAGACAACAACGTATGCGTTGCGCGCCTCACTCCAAATTACTTTGAATACTTTGTTCATCAATAATTCCTCCCACATAAATAATATTATTTACATACGGTACGCGACACCTGCCGCGTGTGGAAACAAGTTAAACAACTATTGTATTAATTGTCCTGCGCCGATATTGCTGTTTTCCGGCATACGCTGTCCTGCAGCAGCACCGGGCAACAAACCTTCGCAAAAGAGTTTCAAGTACACTTGAGGCTATTTTTTACTCCGGCTAACAATCATAATACATTTTTTATTATAGCACTTCCATTTGCTTTAAGCAATATGCGAACAGGTACTAATAGTTTAACTATATTATTTTTCAAAAAACCTTGTAAACCGCATGTTTACTAAGGTTGACGTGTTTTTACAGGCCTTTTTTACAAAAGATTTTCGAAAAAATTTATTTTTATTTTAAAATTAGCTTTAGCAAACTATCAACCAATATTCGCGTTATCTTGCAAGAGAGTGTGTAAAATATTTAACATAGTTCTTCAATACTTCCACATTACTCCTTCTCTCCTACCCTCAACACTGTTTCTACAAGAGATTTTTGCAACATGTTGCATTTTTCTCTTCTAAATTCACCTCACAGCGCCAAATCCGCCCCCAAAAACGCAAAAGCCCCCAAAGCATGGCAAGCCTGCTTCAGGGGCATTCAAACTGAAATGCCAGAACGAACTGCTTTATTTTTCCAAGCTATCACTATCCAGCAAAAAATCATATATGTTCACGATAAGAATTCCGTATTCATCATAATAGGCCGGGACAATATCCTTGGTAATGATAATTTTTTTGAAGGTATCATCAATATTTTTCAATGGGCGCACCTCCTGCGCACGTTTCATTTCATCCGGCAAGGAATATGCAGACTGAATATAATACCTGACTGAGCCCATATTGCAGACAAAATCAACCTCCAGCTGTTTTCTTACTACATTACCGCTGTCATCTCTCACGGCAATAGGCACTACACCCACATCAACGCTGTACCCACGCATGCAAAGCTCATTGTAGATTACATTTTCCATAGAATGAGTTTGTTCAAACTGCCGGAAGTTAATGCGCGCATTACGCAATCCCAGATCAGAAAAATAATATTTTTTCGGAGTATCGATATAGGCCTTGCCCTTTACATCATAGCGCGAAGCTGCTTCAATCAAAAAGGAATCTTCCAGGCAATCCAGATATTTTTTGATAGTTGTAGAAGTAATTTTGGATTTTTTGACACTTTTAAAGGTATTTTTCAGCTTTTCATAATTAGTTAAAGAACCAATGGCCGAAGCCAGTATATTGAGCAAATCCTCCATTTCTCCCTTATTACGGATACGATTGCGTTTATAAATATCGCTCAGATAAATTTCACTCAACAAATTCTGCAAAGTTGCAGCCTTTTCGGCGGTTCCTTCCCGCAGCACAACCACCGGAATTCCTCCGTAAAGCATATATTCCGCCAAACCCATATACTTATCACCGGGATAAACACTCATAAATTCGGCAAAGCTAAGCGGATACATATGCATCTCATCGCCGCGTCCGGCAAATTCCGTAATAATATCCTTAGAAAGAAATTTAGCATTACTGCCGGTAACATATACATCTATATTCGCCTTGCGCAGATACCCGTTAAGCACAGCTTCAAAGCAATCCATTCCCTGTACCTCATCGAGCAGCAGATAATACATACCATCATCAGCAATCCGGCTGTTAACATAAGCCATAAACTTTTCCGGATTTACGCCACGCTTTTCCTTGCCCATGGCAATAAGACTTTCACCTATCTTTTGCAAATCATCGGCAGAATCGAAAGCAAAACGGATAATATGCGCATCATCTATACCGCATGAAAGCAAATGCTGATAAAATATGTTGTTCAGCAAATAGGATTTACCGCATCTGCGAATACCTGTAATAATTTTAATCAACCCGTTATGCTTGCGTTTTATCAGCTTGTCCAAATAAAAATCTCTGCGTATTTCCATTAGTTCACCTTCTTTAGAAGAGATTTTTGCAACATGTTGCATTTTTCTCTTCTATTATAGCCTTTTTTCTCCCTGTATTCAATCTCAACCCTGTTTCTACAAGAGATTTTTGCAACATGTTGCACTTTTCTCTTCTAAACTTGCCTTTTTCTTTCCAACATTCACCTTCAACACCATTTCTGCAAGAGATTTTTGCAACATGTTGCACTTTCCTCTTCTAAATCTGCCTTTTTCTTCCTAATATTCACCCTCAACACCATTTCTACAAGAGATTTTTGCAACATGTTGCACTTTTCTCTTCTAAAATTGCCTTGCAGCGCCAAAGCGCCCCCCAAACGCAAAAGCCCCCGGAGCAGGGCAAGCCTGCTTCGAGGGCATTCATAGTAAATTTTATTTTGCTTTCGGTCCCAGGCCGTACTTCTTCAGATAACGGTACAGGGTTACACGGCTGACATCAAGCATTGTTGCCAGCTTACTGATATTGCCGCCGGCAGATTTCCAGGCTGCAATAAAGGCTTCCTTGTCATACTTCCAGGAGCGCTCCAGAGTTTTGTCACCGGGCAGCTTAATGTTTTCTGCTTCGATGATGCTGCCGGGAGTGTGGAAGAAGGCCTGCTCGATAACACCCTGCAGCTGCTTGATGTTGCCCGGCCAGCTGCAGGACAGCAGCAGGGAAACAGCTTCAGGAGAAAGGCGTTTTTGCGGCAGATTGTGCTGTGCGGACATTTCCACCAGAATATGCGAAGCGATTACCTCGATATCCTTCACGCGCTCGCGCAGAGGCGGCACGCGCATGGTGGTATCCAGCACCAGCTCATACAGATTACGGGAGAAAAGTCCCTTATCTGCCAAACGCTTAAGGTTGGAATCGCAGGCAGCAATTACGCGCACATCGAACATACGCGGCTTGCCGCCCTTTTCCGTTGCGGGCAGACCGTGCGTCAGCGCATCAGCCAGCTTGTCGCCCATTTCCAGCGGCAGCTTTTCTACCTCATCAAGGAACAGCGTACCGCCGATAGCAAGCTCCAGCTTGCCTGCGGACTGCTGTCCGTCCTCATTGGTTCCGAAGAATTCGGCCTCCAGCTC